>JBGUED010000112.1:0-7196 GCA_041821525.1 Candidatus Aminicenantaceae bacterium
TCCCCGATAGCGCCTCCCAGGAGTAATGGGTCTCAGCGAGCAGCCTGGCATGGGAGGAGAGCCGGCGCCGTTCCTCGGGTGAATCCGATAAAGCGCGCAGTTGGGCGGCCATCTCGCCTCGCGGACACACTCGGAAGGCTTCGTCGCTGCCGGGTGTGATGCCCCGAGCGCCTGCAGACGTCGTGATGATTGGAAGACCGGCCGCCATGAACTCGAACATCTTGATGCTGCTCCCTGAGCCCTTTTCCACGGGATTGATGGCCAGGTCGGCCGCCCCCAAGTAATCGCTCTTTTCCTGTGGGCTGAGACTTCCCGGGACGCAGACGTTTTCGGGTACTCCGGCCTCCCCGGATTCGGCCAGCCAGCGTGCCCCAACCCCGCCCGCGATCAGGAAACTGATCTCTGGGACCATGGCCGCCAGGCTCTCTGCCGTGAACCGGACCGCCTCTAGGTTGGGTTCGTAGTCGCTCCCCAAGAACAGCGCAGTCGTGCCGGGGGAGAGGCCCAGCCTGATGCGGGCTTCTTGTTTTTCATCCATAGATAAAGGGCCGATATCCTGCACAAAGGCCCCGTTGGGTACGGTCCTTATCTTTTCAAAGGGGAGGGCATACAGGCGGTGGAAGAGATGCGCGTCCTCCTCGGAGCAGGCCAGGACGAGATGGGCCGCACGGACAAGCGATGCTTCCTGATCCACCACCTCCCGCACGATCCGAGTCCCGGGGCCTCCGTCGTCATCGAGCAGTGTGAAGCGCAGGTATCCTTCCACATTTTGCGCGTCATACACGATGAGCTGATTTTCCTCGTCCAGATGATCCTTCACCACGGGATAGATCCAGGGATGCGAGAAGATGACGATATCGGCTTTATCCACGGCTTCGGCAGCGGCCGCTACAAACTGCGGGGATAAGCGCGCAAACCGGGCAAATGTTGTGTCGATCACCGTCCGGCCCCGGACTCCCTGGAGGGCTTGAGCGCTGGCCTTGAAATGCCGCTCTCCCAGAGGAATATCGACCTCCTTCAGGGTGGGGCTCAGCCGGATCTCCCGGTGTGGCTCTCCGGGCCAGTCATAGCTTCCCATGTAGCTCGTGGGCAGGCCCAGGCCGTGATAGAGGCCGAGCAGGCGCATCCTTCCCCCGCCCAGCGGAGGATCGATCGGCTGCATGTCCAGCACTGCGACCCGATACTCCGGATCGAGGCTCATGACCCGGCCTCCAGCGCCATGAGCAGGCGTTGTCCCACCTCGGCCCATGTGGCTGGACTTGCCGTTGCCTTGGCATGTTCCCCCAGGGAGCGAGCCTTGTCGGGCGAGGCGGCCAGCCTTCCGATGGCCTGGGCGAGGCTCTCGGGCTCCGGGGCACACACATATCCGGTCAGCCCGTCCCGGACCAATCGGGCCGGCTCTCCGGAATCCGTACAGGTTATGACCGGTTTGGCGCTGGCAAAGGCCTCGGTGGTGACAAACCCAAAATCCTCCCGCAGCGGCGTGAAGATCACGGCCAGCGCGTTTGCATACAGGCGCAGCAGACGCTTTCGGCTCACCCATCCCAGGAACCGGATGCGGCTGTCCCCGCGTGCCAGGTCACGGAAGCGGGCGGCATCCTCACCGGTGCCGGTGATCTTCACACCGAGCTTCCCGTTCACGTGAGACATGGCTTTGATGGCCAGGTCGATCCGCTTCCAGCGGTGGAGCCGGGAAGGAATGAGTAAATACCGATACTCCCCGCTCTCGAAACGATCCGGCGGCAGAGCCGGCCTCAGGACCTCGGCTTCCAGGCGGTTCCAATTTTTCAGCCTCTCGGCAACCTCCTCTCCGATCGCAAATATTTTCCGAGTACGAGGGGGAGCCAGGGCACCGGAATCCAGCGTATGGAGGAGCTCCCGCTGGCCCAGGTGGGAGGAGCTGGGGATGTTGAATTCCTGGTCGAACATGTCGTAATAGGAGCGCATGGTGTGCAGGAGGTAACATACATGATTGGGATGCCGCACCAGGTAGGAAGGGGCCTTGGTGGAGATCACTCCGTCGTAGGCGGAGACATCCAGGTCGTAGAAGGCCAGGTAGGTCCTCTGTATGGAAGTAAAGCTCGATTCATCGCTCACACACCGGATCTGGTCCGCCTGCACTCCGTTCTGCCGCAGTCCGTCGATGAGCCCTTGAAAAAGAAGCTCTGCCCCGCCCTTTTCCCCAGTGGGGCTGAGAGGTGTGACGACCGCGACCTTCATCTCATTTCTGGGGGGGTGGTTTCGGCTGGCCTTGGTGCGTGCGATCCCGGTGTTCCCCATTTTCCCGCTTCTGGTGGCGCCGGCTGTCGAGCGAGGCGACATGCTTTTCCAGCTCGTCCATCCGCCGGCACAAGAATGTCACATGCTCCTGGAGCGAGGTGAGCTTCTCCTGTTCGGTCGCCTCAGCCCTGCGGCCTCGCTCGAGCTGCGCCACGGTCGTGGCGAGCCGCGGCAGGCGGATGAGGCTCCAACACCATCTCAATATCCATCCGAAGACCGGTATCCTGAGTGTGGTTTTCCAGATTCTGTGGAGGAGATAACGAGGCTTGAGGCCGCGGATGGGGACGCCGTGCACCTGGCCTTCGCGTGAGGAGCGGATGTTCCAGAGGATGTCGACCTTGCTCCATCCCAGCCGGCGCAGCTTTTGCAGCCAGAACTCCAGGCCCTCCGGTTCGGGCATCCGGTGCAGCAGAGTCCGGTAGGCATGCTGCAGAAATGCCTCGTCCTCGAAGATCAGGAGGTCTTTGCAGCGGATCGGGCCGGTTCTCAGCGGCCTATCCTGGGGTGGGGAGTCCTCTTTCGGCTGTTCCTGGCTGCGGACCTCTTCCCGGATCCGTTCCATGATCCTGTCGATGTCAACGGGAGGGCGGCGAGAGAGGTTTTTAGGCATGGATTCGCTTTCTGATATGGAAAGGATTATATATCATGAAAACGAGGATGCACAAAGGGTCTTTTCAATTTCTGCCAGGTCAAGATGTTGCACCCGTCGGGCATTTTGTATAAAGTGCAGGAAAAGAGGAGGAGCGCATGAAAAAAGGAACGCGGCTGTCTCTGCTCCTGGGGGCGATCCCCTTCATCACCCTGGTCTTCGCCCTGCCCCTGGTCAACCGGATCCGGCCCTTGGTCTTCGGCCTTCCCTTCCTCCTGTTCTGGATCCTGCTGTGGGTTCTGCTTACCCCGCTGATCCTGTTCCTGGCTTACAAGGTGCAGAAGCGTTTTGATCCGCCGGACGAAGGAGAGGAACCGTGAGTGTCGCGTTGGTCGTCATCCTGGCCGTCATCCTGTTCTCAGCGGCCGTCGGGATCTACGCCGGCCGCAACCTCCAGATGAACCTGGAAAACTGGACCGTGGGGGGGCGCCGTTTCGGGATCATCCTGATCTGGCTGCTCATGGCCGGAGAGATCTACACCACCTTCACCTTCCTGGGGGCCAGTGGATGGGCCTACTCCAAGGGGGCGCCGGCCTTTTACATCCTGGTCTACGGGGCCCTGGCCTATACCCTGTCGTTCTTCATACTGCCGGTGATCTGGAGGATCGGCAAGCGCCATGGCCTCCACACCCAGCCGGACTTTTTCATCAAGATCTATAACAGCCGTGGGCTGGGCGTGCTGGTGGCGCTGATCGGGGTGTTTTCCATCATCCCCTATCTTCAGCTCCAGCTGGCCGGTCTGGGATTCATCGTGGAGGTGTCCTCGGACGGGGCCATTTCCTCCAATGCAGCCATCTTGATCGCCTTCGTGCTCACCTGCGCCTTTGTGTACACGTCCGGCATCAAGGGTGCTGCCTGGGTGGCGATCATCAAGGACGTGCTGATGATCGCAGCCGTGGTCATCGTGGGATTGGGAGTGCCGGCCATCTATTTCGGGGGAATCGGCAAGATGATGGACGCGTTGATAACCAAGCTGCCGGAGTACGTGGTTTTTCCCGGAGCCACCACCAACATGGATGTGCTCTGGGTTATGTCCACGATCCTGGTGACGGCCATGGGATTTTACATGTGGCCTCACGTATTTGGATCGGCCTTTTCCGCCAAGAGCGATAAGGTCCTCAAGCGAAACGCCATTATCATGCCCTTCTATCAGATCCCGATCTTGCTCATTTTCTTTGTGGGATTCACTGCCCTCCTGGTCATCCCGGGGCTCGCGAACGGGGACCTGGCCTTCCTGGAGCTGGTAAAGAAGACCTACCCCCCATGGTTTCTGGGCTTTGTGGGTGCGGCCGGGGCGGTGACGGCAATGGTGCCGGCCGCCATCCTGGTCCTGTTCGCCGCCACGCTGGTGGCCAAGAACATCTACCAGACGGGATTCAGGCCCCAGGCTTCTGATGAGAGCGTGATGCGGCTGTCCCGGATCATGGTGATCGTGATCATGACGGTGAGCCTGATTTTTGCGCTCAAGTTCCCCAACGAGCTGGTCCCCCTGCTCATCCTGGGGTATGACGGCGTGTCTCAGTTCTTTCCGGGCGTTGTGTTCGGGCTCTTCTGGAAGAAGGTCACAAAGACCGGCGTCCTGGCCGGGATCCTCACCGGCGTGGCCGTGGTCGCGGCCCTCATTCTCTCCGGGAACGATCCGTTCCTGGGGATCAACGCGGGATTTGTGGCCCTGGTCCTGAACGCCGCTGTGACCGTGGCCGTCAGCCTGATGACATACAAAGGAACATCACCTGATGTGGAATCATAGACTGGAATCCTGGACATAGTGCAGGATCAAACCATGCCATGCAAAAGACCGGAGTAAGGGAGGGGTCATGAAGGCAGCCATACGACTCGTTTTTTGGGGGATTTGTTTGGGCCTGGTGCTCTGGGTGGTGGGAGCGACTCAAGCAACCCCACCAGCCGAAGAGGACGGGGCCGATGACCACTGCACGGATATCATCGTGGGCAAGCTGGCTTCGGTGGACGGATCGGCCATCGTATCCCATACGGGCTGCGGCCCGGAATGCCGGGTCCACATCATCCCCGCTTTGACCTTCCCCAAGGGAGCTAAAGCGGCCGTCCACTACGGCATACAGGACGTGAAAAAGCCCCTGGAGGACCACGGGGAGGTCCTGGGCACCATCCCTCAGGTCGAAAAGACCTACGCCTACTTCCACTCGGCCTACCCCCAGATGAACGAACACGGGCTGTCCATCGGCGAGAGCACGCTCAGCCAGCGTGCTGAGCTGCAGATCGATGTTGCCATGGGCGTGAAGCAGATCATGACCATCGAGCAGGCCCAGGTCTTTGCCCTGCAGCGCTGCACCAAGGCCCGGGAAGCTGTCGAACTCATCGGTGGGCTCATGGAAGAATACGGCTTCCTTCCCTCCTGCGGACCAGAATCAGAAGGCATCTGCATCACCGACGGCAACGAGGCCTGGGTGATGGAGGTCTTCAGCGTGGGGCCGTTCTGGGAACCGGGCAGCGGGAAGCCAGGCGCCATCTGGGCGGCTCAGCGAGTGCCCGACGACCACGTGGCCGTCATCCCCAACTGGAGCATCATCAAGGAGATCGATCTCTCGCAACCGGACTGGTTCATGGCCTCGCCCAACTATATGCAGGAGGCAATCGACCGCAGCTGGTACGACCCCAAGACTGATGGGCCCTTTATCTGGCAGGAGGTGTATTCCCCTGCGCCGCGGGAGTGGGCTGTGAGCCGCTTCTGGCTGTTTTTCACCACCTTTGCGCCCCACCACAGGGAGTGGCCCGACAAGCGGCTGCGCAATCCCCACAGCGGGTATGACGCCTACCACCAGTACCTCGAGCCTCTCTCTCTGTACCCCTTTTCAGTGAAGCCGGAGAAAAAGGTTTCGGTCCAGGATGTGATCGCCTTCCAGCGTTCGGTTTTCGAGGGAACCATCTACGACATGACGGCCGATGTGGACTGGCTGGTGCCGGACGGAAAGGCCGGCATGCAGAAGAGCCCACTCACAACCCCCTTCCCCACCCGGGACATGCGGGAGCTCTTGGACATCACCTGGCGGCGCCAGGTCTCCCGCGGGGGGTACGGCATGGTCGCCCAGGTCAGGCCCTGGCTGCCCGCTCCGCTGCGCGGGGTCTACTGGTTCTATCTCGACAACCAGTATGTCAGCACCTATGTCCCCATCTACTCAGGAGCGCTCGAGATCAACCCGCTCTACACCACCTATGATCCCGACTCTTTCAGCGAGGACTCGGCGCGCTGGGCCATCGATTTTATCGACAACCTCCTCTACCTGCGCTGGCAGGAGGCTGTAAAGGACCTGCGCAAGGTGAGAGACCCCCTGGAAGCCTCATTCTTTGAAGAGCAGGCTGACATCGACAGACGCGCCCTGGAGATGTTCAAAAAAGATCCGGAGGAGGCCCGCGGCTTCCTGAACACCTACACCTGGGACAGCATGGACAAGGTCGTGCAGATGTACCGAGACCTGCGCAAGCTGCTGATCACCAAGTACACCAATAACAAACTGGGACTGTAAAAACAGCTGAGGACATCAGGGATGATGGGATAGATGTACGGTGATTCGCGAGGCATCAGCGAATCAGCCCGAGAGCCGAAGAAAGGAGAAGGGAAATGATGGATGAGCTGAAGCGTCGAATCGCAGAGATCGAGGAGGACCTCATCAAGTGGCGCAGGGATTTTCACCGGAATCCGGAGGTGGCCTTCCAAGAGGTTGGCACCTCCCGTGTCATCAAGGAGTTCCTCGAAGGCCTGGGCCTCCCGGTGAAGAGCCTGGCCGGGACCGGACTGCGGGCCGACCTTAAGGGCGGTCAAGCGGGGCCCACGGTCGCGCTGCGGGCCGATATCGACGCCCTCCCCCTCCAGGAGCAGGGGGACAAGGACTACATCTCTCAGAATCACGGTGCCGCCCACTGCTGCGCCCATGACGGCCACATGGCCGTGGTTTTGGGGGTAGCGAAGGTCCTGACAGGGATGCAGGACTCGCTGCACGGGAATGTGGTTTTTCTGTTCCAGCCAGCCGAGGAGCTCCCGCCCGGCGGGGCCATCAGCATGATAGAGGAAGGCGCACTGGAGGGGGTGGATGCCATCTTTGGCCTGCACTTCTGGCAGCCCCTTCCCACCGGGAAGGTCGGGGCCGTCAAGGGCCCGATGATGGCCGCGGCCGACAATTTCCGCATCACGGTCAAGGGCCGGGCCGGACACGGGTCCATGCCTCACCAGACCGTGGATTCCATCCTGACGGCGGCTCAGCTGGTGGTCAACCTCCAGAGCATCATAAGC
>JBGUED010000113.1:0-7135 GCA_041821525.1 Candidatus Aminicenantaceae bacterium
CTGATTGATGATGGCCGCATCGACATCGGTGGAATATTCCCGTGAGAAATTGCGGCCCTCGACAATCGTCATACCCAGGGTATCGATGTAATCATAGTCAACAGTCCAGTTCTGGAAGGAGGTCGCTTCTGCGCTGTCAAGCTCCCCTTCGGGAAACACCGCCGACTGGTTTCGGTTGGAGGGGATAGGCAGATAGCCGGAGATGGTGCCATTGGTGAACTGAGAGTAGGTGAGCATGGCATCACGGAAGGCCCCTGACTGGTCTCTGAGCAAGTGTGCATTGTCAAGGATGAGAACCTGTTCCTTTTCGAATCCCAGTTTTTTGTTCTGCACATAGTGGAGCTGGTTGTAGACCACGAAGGTCCCGATGATAAGGATGATGGAGGCAGCAAACTGGAAGATCACCAACCCGCTGCGCAGCCTCCCTGACTTGAGCCCGGTCCTGAGCTGTCCCTTGAGCGTGTTGACGGGCTGGAAGGCGGAGATGAAGAAGGCCGGATAGCTCCCGGCCAAGAAGCCCGTCAGGATCGTGATGAGGAGGATGAGGGAGATCATCGGCCCCTGAAACAGGAGCGGAAGGGTGAGGGCCTTGCCCGCCAGGTTGTTGAACAGAGG
Organism: Candidatus Aminicenantaceae bacterium; assembly: GCA_041821525.1. Lineage (GTDB taxonomy): Bacteria > Acidobacteriota > Aminicenantia > Aminicenantales > Aminicenantaceae > JAUXEH01. Next base: position 616 of record JBGUED010000113.1, read on the forward strand.
GAGCACCAGCAGGACGATTCCGATGGCCAGAGCCATGGACATGAGACTCAGGAGGAGCGACTCCGTCAAGAACTGCGACACGAGCTGGACGCGGTCCGAGCCCATGACCTTGCGGATGCCGACCTCCTTGGCCCTGCCCGCGGAACGGGCTGTTGCCAGGTTCATGAAGTTGATGGAGGCGATGAGCAGCACAAAGAGGGCGATGGCGGAAAAAATGTATACGTAGAGGATGTCACTGGTGGGCTCGAGTTCGGCCTGCAGATCGGAGTGGAGATGGATGGAGCGGAGCGGCTGCAGGTAGAACCGGGCAAACATCTCGCCTTCTTCAACGATCTCCTCCCAGGATTTTCCAAGGAACTGGGCGATCTGAGGGCCGAAATAGCGCTCCATGACTCCGGTCAGCTTACCTTCCATCTCTGTCCAGTCCGTATCTTCCCGCAGCAGGATATAGGTCTGGAAATTCTGGCTGAGCCAGACCTGACTCTTGCTTTCTGACAGGGACTCCATGGCGAACATGATATCGAAATGAAAGTGGGAATTTTCAGGGATGTCTTCAAAGACGCCTGTCACCAGGTAGTCGTCCTGGTTTCCCAGGCGGAGGATCTTCCCCATGGGATCCTCATCACGGAAATACTTCTCGGCAATGGTTTGGCTGATTACCAGGGTGTTGGGTGAGGCGAGGGCAGACTCCGGATCGCCCTTGAGGAGGGGTAGCGAGAAGACGTTGAACACGGAAGGATCGGCAAAGACCACCCGCTGTTCGCGAAAGCTCATGTCTCCATACTGGACAATGTAGGCCCCGCGGTCGCGGAAACGGACGGCGTCCAGGACTTCGGGGTATTCCTCCACCATGGTCTTGGCCATGGGGGCTGCCTGGACGGCGATGTCAAAGTCTCGCCCGCCCCAGCGCGCCGACATGCCAATCCGGTAGATCTGGTCAACATTCTCGTGATAGGCATCGTAGCTCAGCTCGTGCCGGACATAAAGCAGAATCAGCAGGCAGCTGGCCATGCCAATGGCCAGGCCTACGATATTGATGAAAGAATATCCCTTGTGCTTAAAAAGGTTGCGCAGCGCGCTCTTGAGATAGTTTTTGAACATGCGGATCGCCCTCCTCGGTTCAATCTCTACTCTATCCTTTACGTAATGTATAGGGAAATTGTTCCCGGGGACGGCGTATGCATTTTTAAGGGCACTCTACTATGTTAAGCGGGCGAATCCGGGGAAGTGAAGGACATATCGAGCACTATTTGATATAACCAAGGGCACGGAGCATTTGTTTGGTGCTGTCGTCGGCCTTATGAGCGGGCCTGTTCATAAGTATATCCCGGGTCGCCGCCTCTAACCGAAGCCTCAGTTGCATGACAGTGCCATCTCCGCTCTCTTCCGGGTAGATGTTCGTCATCTCGGCAGGATCGCTCTCAAGATCGAACAGCTCGTACGTCTGATCCTCAGGCGAAAAGAGCAGGTGCAGGGGATAGGAGAGGATGGCGAATCGGCTTTTCTCGGCCTCTGGCTTATAAGTTGCCTGGATGATGTCCCCGCCGACAGGGATTTCAGGCGCGATAAGATCAACACCCTGATACTGCCGGACAGGCCTGATGTTGGCCAGGCTAAGGAGAGAGGGGGCTACGTCCAGCAGGCTTACCGGGGCCTTGATCCGGCCCTTCCGGGCCTCAGGCCCGGCTGCCCGGATGATCAGCGGGATCCGCGTATAGATGTCATTGAGATAACGGATATGGCCGAAGTGTGGATGGTCATCCTCCCTGAGGTACTCGCCCAGGCCTTCGCCATGATCTCCGACCACCAGGATGTGAGTTTTCGCATCCAATCCCAGGTCAGTGATCTTTGCGAACAATCGACCCAGCTGCCCATCCAGGTATTCCACCTCTTCCCGGTACATCTCCCGGCGCTGCTCGGGGGACAGGGCATGGATGAGCTGGAATGTCAGGGTCACCCGGGTTGCAGCCCCGGGATTGCTTAAATGAATACGGGCCTTTTGGGCACAGGAAAACAGAGATCTCTCCGGACCCTCGAGGCAGCCCTCTCCCGGTTCCCAGTTCACAATCTGCGTGCCCTCCGGCTGGGAAAGTTCAAACTGCCGGATCTTGACATGCCTGCGTTCAGGATTTGTGCGCATGGCGTTATACACATCGAGGTCCAGGATATTGGATCCGGACTGTAAGTCGAGCTCCACGGTATACACGGTCCCGTCCTGGGCGTAGTCTCCCAACTTGTCCCCATTGAGGGACATGGTCATGCGGGACTGTAGGTCCGGAGGATGGTAGGGGGCATGGGGGTCGCTGTAGTGCAGCCAGAGGAAGAAATCCCTGTCTAGATTTTTATCGAGCCAAGGGAAAACAGAGTTGGTGACCTCCTCAGCCGTGTAATAGAAACGGCCTTTGTGAGGAAAGGCTCCATAATACTCCTCAAAACCACGATCCATCCCATAGGTGGCTTTGAGCACGGCCATGGAGACGAAGGCAGCGGTCTTGTACTCCCACTTCTGAAAGATCTCGGTCACAGAAGGAGACAGGAGCTGCTCTCCTAAGGTTTCACCATTGTTGTACACATGGAGTTCATGCGGTTGTTGGGAATGGAAGATCGCGGCATGGGCAGGCAGTGTGATGGGAATCAGGGAATAACAGTTTTCAAACAGGAGTCCGGATTCGGCCAGGGCATCCAGGTTGGGAGTTCTGGAGTGGGAGGGATCATAGCAGCTGAGATGATCGGCTCTTTGCGTATCGAGTGTGATGAGGATGATGTTGCGGGATCGAGTTGATTTTTTGCATGAAGGCACACACACAATTCCTGCAGCGAAGGCGAACGTGATGGCGAGTGCGGTCATCTTTGGAATCTTCGAGTACATGCGGTTCGTGATCATGGATCCTCTCTAGAAGGAAGAATACATTGTTAGGGAAAACAACCGGACTGTCAAACAGGCATTATTCACACAAAAAACGCTTTTAGTGCAATTTAATGGCCAATAACTCATGTTTTAAGCCCCAAATAGCATCTTTTTGAACATTTAGAGTGTTGCTTTCCAGCATATTTCATGGTCCGTCCCCAAGAAGTTTCGTTGTCCTGACTAAAGAGCTGTTGACAAAATACCGGAAATACCAGCAAAAAGCCGAAGAAAACTGCATGTTTTCGCCAAATAACCGGTTTTTAAGCTAATAACACCGGTTTAAGCCCCATTTTTGGCAATTTTAATTACTTAACTTATTTGTATTCCAACGTTTTCCAAGGTCCGTCCCTAAAAAGTTGACGGGGGGAGGAGGTTTGAGTATGCTACAGGTTACCTCACAAAGGAGGCGTGACGGTGAGTGCAAAGATCATTGACGGCGAAGCAGTTGCAACCCGCATCCGGGAAGAGATCAAGGCGGCCGTACAGGAAATGGACGCGACACACGGCATGAGGCCGGGCCTGGCCACGGTCATCGTGGGCGACGATCCCGCGTCCGCGCAGTACGTCCGCATGAAACGGAACCGCAGCAAAAAAGTGGGAATCGCATCCTTCGGACACGAACTGCCGGCCGAGTCCACACAGGAAGACGTGGAGGGCCTGGTACGCCGGCTCGGGGACGACCCCAAGGTGCACGGCATCCTGGTGCAGCTGCCCCTTCCCGACCACCTGGACGAAGAGGCTGTCCTGAACACCATCCCCTTGAGCAAGGACGTGGACGGTTTCCATCCTGTTAACATCGGCCGCCTGGCCATGAAGGGCCGGAAGCCGCTGTTCATACCCTGCACGCCGGCCGGTGTCATCACCCTCCTGGAAGAGGCAGGTGCAGAGTTCGATGGCGCAGAGGCCGTGGTCCTGGGCCGCAGCAACATCGTGGGCATGCCCGCGGCCATGCTGCTGATCCACCGTAATGCTACGGTGACCGTGTGCCACAGCCGCACCAGGGACCTGCCGGGTGTTTGCCGCCGGGCCGACATCCTGGTGGCGGCCGTGGGGCGCGCCCAGATGGTCAAGGCCGACTGGGTCAAGCCGGGCGCCTTTGTGATCGATGTGGGCAGCAACCGAATAGATGATCCCTCCACAGAAAGGGGCTACCGCTGGGTGGGGGACGTGGATTTCGAGGCGGTCAAGGAAGTGGCCGGTGCAATTTCGCCCTCTCCGGGCGGCGTAGGCCCCATGACCATTGCCGGCCTCCTGCTCAACACTCTGCGCGCGGCCCAGATGGCCCTCAAAACCCAGCCCTGAATCCTGGCTCAGGCAGAGCAGACATTGAAGCGCAGTCCCCAAAACCGGCCACAGGAACCATGGAGATTGAGATGAAAAAAACCCCCTCCCTCGTGCTGGCGGTACTTTTCGTCATCCTGACGATCTTCGCTCAAAAGGTCGACATCTATTCCCGGCCGGAACAGTTCGAACGGAACCGGGACTACGATGCGCTGCATTACCGGCTGGAGTTCCGGTTCGACCGGGAGCACAAAGTGTACTGGGGGACCAATACCATCACCATGAAACCGCTCACGGACGATTTCAGACGATGCGTGCTGGATTCCGAGAGCCACACCGTGACCGCAGCCAGGGATGCGGAGGGCAGACCTCTGAATTTCGAACAGACCGACCGCCAACTCATCGTCAGCTGGGCCGAACCGATCCCATATCTGGAGGAGGTCACGTTCTCGGTTGAATTCAAGGGGCAGCACGGCCGGACCGGAGTCAAGTTTATGGACGCTGCCGAGACTCATCCGGAGCAGATCAACACCTACGGCTGGCCCGAGAACAACCACCACTGGTTCCCCTGTTATGACTTTCCCAACGACAAGGTCACCAACGAGATCATCGCAACCGTGCGCAGCAGCGACAAGGTGCTGTCCAACGGGCGCCTCGTGAGCGTGACCAAAAGCGAAGCCAAAGGAACACAGATCTGGCACTGGTCCCAGGAGAATCCCCACCCGGTGTACTGCATCACGATGACAGTCGGGCCCTACGAGGTGATCGAGGACAGCCTGGGCGATCTTCCGGTTAACTACTGGGTCTATGAGAAGGATGTGCCCCACGCGCTGCGCAGCTTCCAGAAGACGCCGCGCATGATCGACTTCTTCAGCACGGTCTTCGACTACGGCTACCCCTGGGCCAAGTACGACCAGATCTGTGTGGCCGGGTCCGGAGGCGGGATCGAGAACACCTCAGCCACAGTGCTGGGACACGGCACCATCCATAACGAGCGGGCGGACCAGGATTTCTCGAGCGAAAGCCTGGTCGCGCACGAGCTGGCCCATATGTGGTGGGGAGACATGGTGACCGAGCGCACCTGGAGCCACGTGTGGCTCAGCGAGAGCTTCGCCACCTTTGCGGAATACCTGTGGGCCCGTCACGATCTGGGAGAGGACGAGGGCCAGGTTAACCTCAAGCGCAAGAAGGACAGCTATCTCAGGGAGGCCCGCACGCGCTACATGCGTCCCCTGGTGTTCAACCGCTACAACCGCCCCTGGGAGGTCATGGACTCCCACTCCTATCCCAAGGGCGCGACCATCCTGAACATGATGCAATTCGTCATGGGGGACAAGCCCTTTTTCCGCTCACTCTCCCATTTCCTCCACAAGCATGCCTATCAGGTCGTAGACACGTACGACCTTATGACCGCTGTCAAGGAAGCTACCGGCCAAAACATGGACTGGTTCTTTGAACAGTGGATCTTCAAGGCGGGGCACCCGGTGTTAGATATCCGATACTCCTGGGATGCCGGGCAGAGCAGTGTGGTTCTGAATGTGAAACAGACCCAGGACACTTCCCAGGAAATCCCCATTTACCGGACTCCGGTGATCTTCGGGATCACGACATCTGAAGGCCATAACTCCCACCTGCTTTGGATCGAAAAAACGGAGGAGGAGTTTACTCTGGACTGTGATCAAAAGCCCTTGCTGGTCCGATTCGATGAGGGCAATCATCTGTTGAAAGAATGGACCTTTGAAAAGACCCGGGAGGAACTGCTGTATCAACTGAGGTATGACGATGTCATCGGGCGCATGTGGGCGGCCTCAGAGCTGGCGCCCGAATCCGAAATTCCCGAGGTGAGAGCGGCATTCAAAGCCGCCGCCAAGGACGATCCCTTCTGGAGCGTCCGCGTCGGCACGATTGAAGCGCTGGGACAAATGAAGGACCGCAGCCTGGTGTCTTTCTTCCAAAACCGCAGCACGGATAATAACTCACGGGTGAGGACCTCGGCCTTACGCATCCTGGGGGGCTATGAGGATCCGGCCCAGGCAAGGTTCTTTATGGAACGATTCGAGCAGGACGACAGCTATGCGGCCCAGGCCGAAGCCCTGAACTCCCTGGGGCGATGCGGCGACCGTTCCCACATCCCATTCCTTCGAAAGGCGGGGGCGATGACATCGCCGCGGAACACCATCCGGCGTTCGGCAGACACCGCTATCAAGGCCCTTGAAGGGAAATAGTAAAGGTGCCAGGTACATTTAGAGGTCTAAATGTACCTGGCAGCTTTTAGATTGTCCCCTTTTTTAAGATTCTGATACAATAAAATCAGACGATGACGACTCGGCG
>JBGUED010000114.1:0-7124 GCA_041821525.1 Candidatus Aminicenantaceae bacterium
GCCCCCATGGTCGTGATGGCCGGCTCCCCGCATCCCTGGGGCGCCATCTCGGGATTGTCCACCAGCACGGTCTCGATCTTCGGCAGCCAGGAGAAGCGGGGAATCTCGTATGTGTCGAAATTCTCATCCAGGATGCGTCCGTCCTGGAAGCGGATCTCTTCGGTCAGGCAGTAGCCCAGTCCCATGGTGAGGCAGCCCTCGATCTGCATGCGCACGCCTTCCGGATTGATCACCTCGCCCGTGTCCTGGGCGCACACGATCCGTTCCACATGGACCGCTCCGGTGTTCGTATCGACCTCGACTTCTGCCATGGTGGCCACATAGGTGCCCAGGTAGTCCGTACAGGCAATACCATATCCCTTTCCGCTGGGGGCTGGAGAAAAGGACCGTCCGAACTTATCGACCGCGGCACTCAGTACCCGCTTCATCCTCTCATCCGACAGGTTGTGCAGCCGGAACGCCAGAGCATCCATGCCCGAGGCTGCGGCCATGACGTCGGTGTGGGATTCCATGGCAAACACGTTGGTGTTGCTGCCCGGACCGCGCCAGGCACCGACGCCGAAGGGGTGAGGGCTGCCTCCGCCCCTGCCTCCCCAGCCGCCCATGGAGAGAACCCTGTGATGGGGGATGTGATAGAACGGCTGGGAGCTCCTGTCGCCGGCAAAGTAGTTGTGATATTCCCAGAAGACGATGCGGTTGGCGTCATCGAGCCCCGAAAGGATCTCGATCACAGCCGCCGGCCGGAAGGTGTCAAAGAAAAACTCTTCTTTCCGAGTCCAAGCCACCTGGACCGGCCTCCCGCTCAGTTTGGCCAGGAGGGCCGCCTCCGAGACCTGGTCTCCCTGGTTCTTGCCCCCGAATCCGCAGCCCACAAAGGGAGTGATCACGCGGACGTTTTCCTCGGGGTATCCCAGGACCTGGGCCGCCTCCCGCTGGGCCCGGAAGGGGGATTGGGTCGAGGCCCAGATGGTTGCTTTGTCCCCCTCGACCTGGGCCACGGCTGTGTGTGGTTCCGAGGGTGCATGCGCGACATAGTGATTGAAATAGGCATGATCAAAGGTTTTGGCGGCCAGCTTCTTCCCCTCGTCCATGTTCCCTGCCTCGGTGACGACACTCCCTTCCGGGGCGGATTCAACGAGGTGTTTGAAGATGTTGGCATTGCTCAGCCTGGATTCTGAAGGCTCAAACCTGGTTTCGATCAGAGCGAGCGCCTCAGCGGCCACATCCGGATGTTCATGCAGAACAGCGACCATGCCATTTTCTCGGATGATACGGATCCCTGGGATTTTTTCAGCCATTGCAGTGTCCGCCCTGGCGAGAGATGCCCCATGGGCAGGAGACCGCACGATCCGTGCATGCAGCATCCCGGGGAGGCGGATGTCGACCGCGAATTGGGCTTGCCCTGTGACCTTGGCCCGGCCATCCCTGCGGTCCGTGGGCTTACCTGAGATCGTGTGTTTTGAATAGTGTTTTATGGGCGGCTTTTCTTCCACATGCCGCTCGATCGCCTGGCCCCTGGCCAGCTCGGCGTAGGATACCTTTTTCCCGGGACTGCCTTTGACCCGGACCTCTCCGGCCTCTGTCATGAGCTGCTCCTGCGGCACGCCGAGTTTCTCTGCCGCCAGCTGCATGATCACTACCCGGGCCTCGGCTGCAGCCTGGCGCAGGGGCGGGCCGAAATACTTGGTGCTCCTCGACCCAAACGTGCCGCTGTCATAAGGGCAGAGGGCTGTGTCGCCCATGACCATGTCCACAGACTCCAGGGGCACGTCCAGCTCCTCGGCCAGCATCTGACCCAGCGAGGTGTGGATGCCCTGGCCCATCTCGATCTTACCAGTGAAGCAGGCGACCCGGCCGTCCTCTCCGATCCTGAGATAGGCGTTAAAATCCTCGGGATAGCCCTGACCCCGCCTCCGCTCCTGGGGCAGCGAGGGATCGTCCACAGCAAAGAATATGACAATGCCTCCGCCCAAGAGCTTCATGAATTCCCTGCGGTCCAGGTTGCCGGGCAGGATGTCGATATCCGAATCATGCAGAACCCACTTGTCGTCTTTCATCGGGGTTTTCCTCCCAGAGTTTGGGCCGCGGCTTGAACGGCCTTGATAATGCGGTGGTAACTCCCACAGCGGCACAGGTTCCCTTCCAGCGCTTGCGCGATCTCCGCCTCGGTGGGCCGTGGACTGCTCTGCAGCAGTACATAGGCCTTAAGGATCATCCCGGGCGTGCAGTAACCGCACTGGAGCGCGTTGTGCTGCATGAAGGCGGTTTGCAGAGGGTGGAGGCCTCCTTTCTTTGCCAGCCCCTCAATGGTCAGCACCTTTTTTCCCTCCAGCCCTGCGATCGGATACTGGCAGGCCAAAACCGCTTCGCCGTCCACCAGCACCGTGCAGGCCCCACAGAATCCCTCTCCGCAGCTGTGCTTGGCTCCTGTGAGCCCGAGGTCAGAGCGCAGCACCCAGAGCAGCATGCGCTCCGGATCCGTGGTCACCTGTACAGGCTTGCCGTTCAGTTGAAAACCCAGTGTTTTTTTCATCCTAAACCCCTGATCGGATGCCTTTGCCATACCTGATGTCCAAACTAGCACACAAGAATTCTGCTGTCAAAACACATCCGCTCATCGGGCGGGCTGAGAGAGTGTGCCTTCAGAATGAGTTGCTGATAGACGAATTCCGCTGAGAGCTCCAACCAAAGGCTCTGTTCTTCATATATTCCCTTAAATTAAATTAAAATGCTTGACAGCAAGGCCGATAATCCTTAAGTTTAAAGTAATATGAGAGGAGGATAATATGCGGCTATTGACCCGGGCGGAAGAATACGTGTTGCTGGCCGTCCTGAAGCTGGGAGAGGAGGCCTACAGCCTCCCCATCCTGGATCACATCGAACGGACCACGCAGAAGAAATGGACGCTGGGCGGGATCTACATCCCCCTCTATCGGCTGGAGGAAAAGGGCTTCCTCAAGTCCGAGTTGGGCAGCCCCACCAAGGAACGGGGAGGGAAGCGAAAGAGATACTACCTCATCACTCCGAAAGGCAAGCAAGCCCTGAAAGCCCACAAGAAGATTCAGACGGCCATGTGGGCCGCTGTGGGCGAGACCACTCTGGAGTAAATCAATATGACACGGGAGGCTCAAAAGCCACCGGCCCTGGCCAGGGCCATCCTACGAAGGTTTTCTCCTCCTCACCTGGAGGAAACCCCGATGGGCGACCATGACGAGATGTTCGACCTCATGGTCGAGCGTCACGGCAGCCTTCGTGCCGCCTTCTGGTACTGGAAGCAGGCTCTGCAAGCCATCCTGTTCTCATTTTTCTGGGGAGGCATCATGTTCGCGAACTATCTCAAGACCGCGCTCCGCTGTATCAAGAAGAATAAGGCATTTTCCTTGATCAACATCTCGGGTCTGGCCCTGGGTATCGCCTGCTGCATCCTGATCCTGATGTGGATCCAGGATGAGCTCAGCTGGGACCGGTTTCACGAGAATTCCGATAATATCTTCCGGATCGTGCAGAGGCAGCATGACGGCCACCTGACTCCGGTGACGCCCGATGCCTTGGCCCCTCATCTTAAGACTGAGTACCCCGAGGTCGTAAACGCCGTCCGCTACAGGAATCTCAACAAGATTCAGCTGCAGTACGGAGACAACAGCTTTGCGGAAAGGCCTCTCGCGGCAGATCCGTCTTTTTTCGAGGTCTTTTCCTTTCCCTTCCTTCAGGGAGATCCGCTGACCGCTCTGGTCGATCCGAACTCCATTGCACTCACGCGAGAATTGGCGGTAAAATTGTTCGGCCATGAGGATCCGATCGGCAAGAGGCTGATAGTGAACAGCGGTTCTTCTCTGGTGGTGACCGGCGTCCTCGAAAATGTGCCCCGCAATTCCAGCCTGAAATTCAGCTGTGTGCTGCCCTATGAGCTCCTCACTGAAGGTCGGACCGACAACAATTGGACTGGCAGTTCGACCTGGACCTATGTCCAGCTGCGGGAGGGCGTCTCAGGCCCGGATGTGGAGAGTAGGATTTCCGGTCTGGTGGGCGACCGGGACCCGCAGAACAAGGCCCAGCTGAGGCTCCAGCCCCTCGCTTGGATCCACCTGAATCCCCAGGATCAGGGCGGGCCGATCCTGTATGTATATATATTTTCCGCGATGGCGATCTTTGTGCTGTTTATCGCCTGCATCAATTTCATCAACCTGACCACGGCCCGGTCTTCGCTCCGGGCTAAAGAAGTTGGTTTGAGGAAGGTGGTGGGAGCCCGGAGGGCGAACCTCATCCGTCAGTTTTTCGGGGAGGCTCTCCTGTTTACCCTGGTCGCGGTCCTGGCTGCCGTCCTTCTGGTGGGCCTTTTCCTGCCGGCCTTCAACCTTCTATCAGATAAAGAGTTTGCCTTGGGCCGTGATCTGTTCGGCAATCGGGATCTGCTCCTCGGTCTGCTGGGGATCCTGGTCTTGACCGGCCTCCTGTCCGGCGGCTACCCCGCACTGATGCTCTCCTCCTTTCAACCGGTCAAGGTACTGCGGGCATCGAAGAACTTCCCGGGGCTGGGACGCTCTCCCTTCCTGCGGAGGATTCTGGTCATCGTCCAGTACTCCATCTCAATCTTCCTGATGATCGGGACGTTTGTTATCTACCGCCAGCTCGACTTCATACATAGCAGGGACTTGGGCTTCGACAAAGAGCTTGTCGTGTGTTCAGATTCCCGATGGGGAGAGTCTGGATATCAGATCATAAAGAGCGAGCTGCTCAAGCACCCGAACATCCACAGCATATCATTCACGAGCCAAAGGATGGGGGACTGGGAAAGCGGCGCCCGCGAGGACGTGATCTGGGAAGGAAAGAGCGGGGATCCGAAGCTGACCTTCGAGGTCATATTCTGTGATCCCGATTTCCTGGAGACACACCGGATGGAGCTCGTGGAGGGACGCTTCTTCTCCGACGAGATGCAAAGCGACCAGGGCGAGAGCTTCGTCCTCAACCAGGCGGCCGTTATGGCCATGGAGTTCGGAGAAGAATCACCGTTGGGCAAGAGCCTGTCGTTCTGGGGCAGCTACCGCGGGAACATCATGGGAGTGATCAAGGACTTTCACACCCAGTCGCTCCACTCCCGGATCCAGCCGGTTATCCTGGCCTACAACCCGCGAATGTTCGATGTGGTCAACATCCGGATCGGGCCGGACGACATCCCAAATACCCTAGGATTCCTGGAAACCAAGTGGAAAGAGCTCAGTTCCGGCTTCAGCTTCGATTACTGGTTCTTGGATGAAAGTCTGGAGGTCAGATACCGGGCCGAGCAGGCCACGGGAACGCTCCTCAAGTATTTCACCTTCCTGGCGATCTTCATCTCCTGCATTGGCTTGCTGGGGCTCATCGCATTCGTGTCCCAACAGCGCACCAAGGAGGTGGGGATCCGAAAGGTGATGGGCGCGTCTGTGCCAAGTATCCTGAGGCTTCTCGTCAAGGAATCCGTGGTTCTGGTCCTGCTGGCGAATGTGATTGCCTGGCCTGCAGCCTATTTTGTTTTGAGAAAGTGGCTGGAGAACTTCGCCTACCGCACTGGCATCGGGCTGCACCTCTTCATGCTGTCCGGCGGGTTGGCCTTGATCATCGCCCTGTTCGCGGTCAGCCTGCAGGCACTCAAGGCCGCCGGTGCCGATCCTATAGATTCCCTCCGTTACGAGTGACAATCAGAATTCCAGGAACACGGATCGGAGATGATGGAGGGATATCAGATAGGGAACTGATCCTATTTCGCCAGTCCTTGTTCGTTCAAGTAGGCCCCAAGCCTCTGGTCAGAGCCCTTTATGTGGTTGACGAGCCAGTTGAGCAGGAAGACGTTGATGGACTTGGCCAGCTCGTCTGAGGGGCCGTCCTCCCTGAGGTCCAAAAGGATGTTCTCCAGAGTGGTCTTGAACTCGGCGTGCTGCTGCTGCTGATCTTCCAGCTCGGTGTAGTCGTATTCGGCCATCACCTTTTCTTCTGCCGTGAAGTGGAAATTCGTGTAGTCGATCATGAATCCGAGGGTTTTCATGATCTTGTTCTGCTCGTGCCCTTGTTTGAAATCATCGGAGAGGTCTTTCAGTTTTTCGATCAGCATCTTGTGCTGGTCGTCGATCAGGCCCACACCCACGGAGAGGCTGTCGTCCCATGCGATTTCGCTCATGCGTTTTCCTCCAAATTATGTACACGCGAAAATAACAGCCTAATATAATACACTTTTTCGAAAATTCCAAAGGGCACTTAAAGAGAAGGGGAGATCAGAGTTTCATCTTCATCCAGGGGGCGGAGTTGTGAAAATCCGCTACAGCGCTGCCGGGAGGGACGAGCTCATCGCAGGCCGCTCTCACGGAGTCTTCCAGTGTCATCTCCAGGACAGGCAGCAGGTGTTCCAGTTGGTCCATGGTGCGGGGGCCGATGATCGGGGCCGTGATTCCCGGCTGATCCTTGTTCCACAGGATCGCCAGCTGGGCAGGCGGCAGGCCGATCTCTTTGGCCAGCCCGACGAAACGGTTGCCCGCGGCCACGGCCTGGGGTGTCACGCGGTCGGCGTAGATGCCACCCCTCAGGGTGGCACGGGACTCTTCAGGGAAGCCCTGGCCATCCAGGTAGCGGCCGGCCAGCATGCCCATGGCCAGGGGTGACCATGGGATGATGCCCAGGTTGTGGCTTTGGCACAGGGGCACCAGCTCGTTCTCGATGCGGCGGTCCAGGAGATTGTAGGGCGGCTGCTCGGAGACGTAGCGGCTGAAGCCCCTCAGCTCGCTCACCATGAGCCCCTCCATCACCTTCCAGGCCGGTGCCGTGGAGCTGCCGATGTACCGGACCTTACCCTGCCGGACCAGGTCGGTCATGGCGCCCAGCGTTTCCTCGAGGGGCACGTCGAAGTCGGGGCGGTGGGTCTGATACAGGTCGATATGGTCGGTTTGCAGCCGCTTGAGGGAGTCCTCGCAGGCCTTGAGGATGTGCAGCCGCGAGTTGCCGCGGTCATTGGGGCCGGGGCCTACTGGGTAGTGGACCTTGGTGGCGATGATCATCTCGTGCCTCCGCCCGCCCTGGGCCAGAGCCCGCCCGATGATGCGTTCGCTCTCCCCCTTCATATAGGAATTGCTGGTGTCGATGATGTTGATGCCCGCTTC
>JBGUED010000115.1:0-7122 GCA_041821525.1 Candidatus Aminicenantaceae bacterium
GACAGATACCCTGACATCAAGGTCATCGTCGGGGGTGCCCCGGTGACGGAAAATTTTGCTGACAAGATCGGGGCGGATTTTTATTCCCCCGATCCGCAGGGTGCTCTGGATCAGCTTACGGGCACTCGCTCCTGATAGAGAGATGACAGAGGCCCGTCCCTTTGTACCGGTCAAGCTTATCTGTGGGGTAATCGCCGGAGCAGAGGCCGTCTTCGCGACCGCTGAAAAGGAGCTTGTTATAGAGTTCGGCCCTATGGATTTCTCTTCAAATACGTTTCCTTTTGACCTGACTGAATACTACGCCAAGCAGATGGGGGGAGCGCAGCAGCGAAAATTCCACAGTTTTGAAAGGCTGATCCAGCCGGATGACCTGAGTGAAATCAAACTGCGGACAAACCGGATGGAGGAGGAAGTTCGGGACCGGTTCGAAGCGGAGTCCCGGATCATTAACCTGGATCCCGGGTGCTTGAGCGGTGCTTCGCTTGTGATGGGCACTGCTAAAGCTTTCGCCCACCGCATACCTCTGCGCGGCGGCATCTATGGCCATCTGGAGCTTCTCCTTGGGAAAGATGCCATCCAGATCCTCGAATGGACGTATCCGGATTTCAAATCGCCCCGATATCACCCCTGGCTGTGTAAGGTGAGGCAGCGCTATCTCGATCAGCTCAGGTCGCTCAATAGCTGAGCGCGGGACCCGCTCGCATCAATCGAGATCCGGATCAAAGGCCGAGATTTCCCGCAGCTTCTGGACGATCTCAGGAAGTTCCTGGAGGACGGTCTCTACATCCGCATCTGTGTTGAAACGGCCCAGTGACATGCGCAGCGTGGAGCGCGCGAACTGGGGCGCCATTCCAATGGCACTGAGGACATGGGAAACATCCTCAGAATCTTCGCTGCAGGCTGAACCCGTGGAAACATAAATATCTTTGGTGGCCAGGGCCAGGAGGATGGCCTCGGCTTCAAGGCCCAGGAACGAGTAATTGAGGTTCGATTTCACGCGATCGACCTCCGGGCCGTTGAACTTTGCCTTAGGGATGCTCGTGTCGATCCCCTGTTTCAGTCGGGACGCAAGTTTGCCGATCCGGATATTGTCTGTTTTGCTCTGCTCGACCAGGATGCGTACCGCTTCGCCGAAGGCCACGATGCCGGCGGTGTTTTCCGTTCCTGACCTCAGCTGCCGCTCCTGATGACCTCCGAATATAAGGGGCTGGATCCTGGTCCCTTTACGGATGTACAGGGCGCCCACTCCCTTCGGGCCATAGACTTTGTGAGCAGAGATGGTGAGCAGATCCACACCGAGCTCATCAACATTCACAGGAATTTTCCCGAAACTCTGTACGGCATCCGTGTGCAGGAGCGTCCCGGTTTGCTTTGCGATCCGGGAGATCGCGCCAATAGGCTGGATAGTCCCGATCTCATTGTTAGCATGCATGACGGAAATGAGGGCGGTGCGGGGTGATAGGGCCGACCTGAGGGCCTCGAGATCGATGCGGCCGGCTGAATCCACCGGGACATACGTGACCTTTATTCCTTTTTTTTCCAAATAGCCGGCGGTTTCTATCACGGCCGGATGTTCTATGGACGAGGTGATGAGTTCGTCTTTGTCCGGGAATGCATCGAAAACGCCCCGTATGGCAAAATTGTCTGATTCCGTGCCTGAGCCGGTGAAGATGATCTCCGAGCGGCTGGCTCCCAGGGCTGCAGCGATGAGCTCGCGCGCCTCGGTGACGAGCTCCTTGGCATCTCTTCCTATGGGGTAGAGTGACGACGGATTTCCGAAATGTTCCTTGAGAAACCAGGTCATTTTGTCGAAAACCCGGGGATCGAGAGGGGTCGTGGCGTTATTGTCCAGGTATATCATGGCGGTCGTGCAGCTCCCGGTGAACCCTCAGAGATATTTGTCCTTCAGGATTTTGGCCACTTCCAGCCCGGCCCGCTTCTGGCCTTCGCCCGCGGCAGCTCCAATATGGGGAGTGGCCAGGACATTGGGATGGTCGATAAGCGCGAAGTTCGTGGCGGGCTCCTCCTCATAGACATCGATGGCAGCCGCCCGGACCTTGCCGGATTCCAGGGCCCTGAGCAGGGTGTCTTCGTCCACAACACCGCCCCGGGCTGCGTTGACGATGATAACTCCGTCTTTCATCTTGTCGAACTGAGCATCGCTGATCATGTGTCGGGTGGAAGCGTTGAAGGGGAGGTGAAGCGAAATTATGTCCGCCACTTCCAGCAGTTCATCCAGTGGGACTTGCCGGACATCCAGGTCGGTGTTGATGTCTACGATGTCGAAAGCGACGGCGTTCATGCCGAAAGCCAGGCCCCGTTCCGCAACGGCCAGGCCGATCCGGCCGCTGCCGATGATCCCCAGGGTCTTTCCGAAGAGCTCGCTGCCCTTGAATTTTTTCTTCTCCCACTTGTGAGCCTTCATGGACAGATTGGCCGGGCCGTGGTTGCGCACGGTAGCCAGCATCAATCCGAAGGTGTGTTCCGCAACCGTGATGGTAGTGGCGGAGGGTGTGTTGTTCACTTGTATTCCCTTATCCTTGGCCGCGGCCACATCCACATTATCGAGCCCGATCCCAGCCCTGACGATGATCTCCAGTTCGTCGGACGCGTCGATCACGTTTTTGGTGATCTTGGAGGCACTGCGCACGACGGCGGCGTGGAAGCCGGGGATGGTATCGATGAGAGTATTCTCATCCATGCCTGTTTTCAGAGTGACGTCAAAATCCTGTACCGCCTCCAGTTCGGCAAAAGCGTCCGAGTCCAGGGCGTCACACACCAATACTTTTTTCATATCCAATTCTCCTTTATGATGGTTTGGGCGGCACTTAGCGAGCCTCCCTGTTCAAAATCAGTATATCCCATTTCACCCAGGGTCATCTCCAGGGCGGTCAGAGCGGTTATTATATCAAATCCACCGATGAAACCAAGATGCCCAATGCGGAAAAATTCGCCCTTGTGGGGATCCTGAGCCCCGGCGATGTGGGCCTTGAATCGGTCCTGCATGAGCTTGACGAGCCGGACTCCGTCCAGGCCATGGGGTGTTTTGACTGCGGTGAGTATGTTACCCGGTATCTGAGAAAGGAGATCCAGGCCGAGGGCCTGCACACCGGCCCGGGTTGCTTCGGCCATGGCCCTGTGATGGGAGATGAGCCCCTCTAATCCGATGCTGCGCATGATCTTGAGAGCTTCCCAAAGCTGACGGATGAGCGAAATGGCCGGAGTCCAAGCGGAGGTCTGTTTCTGCAAGGCATTATGTGCTGCCTGTGCATCGAAGTAGAACCGGGGCAGACTCGAGGTTTCGACGGATCGCCAGGCCTTGGGGCTGAATGCGATGAAGGCTAGTCCGGGAGGTGTCATGAATGACTTCTGAGAACCTGAGATTAAAACGTCCACTCCCCAGCGGTCCATGGGGCAAGGCATGGCTCCCAGGCCGGATATCCCGTCGACCACCAGCAGGGTATCCGTGGCTGCCGTGATCCGCGCAAAGCCTTCGATGTCATAGACGGTACCAGTCGATGTCTCGGATAGGGTGCTGAAGACCGCTCGCACATCCGGGTGAGCATCGATCTGTTCGGCCAGATTTGCTGCGGGAATGTCGGATCCCCAGGGCACCTTGATCTCCTGGACCGCGATGCCGTAGGTGCGGCAGATTTTGCCCCACCGGTCCCCGAACTTCCCAGCATTCAATACCAGAGCCTTGTCTCCTGGATCGAGAATGTTCACAACCGCCGCCTCCATGGCACCCGAGCCGGAAGACGTCAGGGTATACACATCCTGTGCCGTTTGGAATATATACCTCAAGGCCTCGGTGACCTCCATGAAAATTCCCGAGAACTCGGAGGTGCGGTGATGGATGAGCGGCAGGGACCCGGCCTGGCGCACTTCGGGTGGGACGGGAGTAGGACCCGGAGACAGGAGGTACGGCTTCTTGATCATGCGGATTACGGCATCCTTGTTGAAAGAAACATTATAGTACGAAACACGGTTCCAAGAAAGAGGAAAGGCTCCTTTTGTTGTTCTTGTCCCGTTTCCTACAACTCGAGGAGTAGCCGCGCAAGCAGGGCTGTGCGCTCGATGAGCGAGGACAGCAGGATATGCTCGCTTTCCGCGTGTATTCCTCCGCCTTCAGGGCCGAGGCCGTCTATAGTGGGGATCCCTAGCTGGGCCGCAATCGAGGCATCCGAGCCGCCGCCCGTCTTCCCCCCTGGAAGCTCCATCCCCATGGACCGGGCGATCCTGCGGATGCGGGCCAAGAGGTGTGCCGAGCCCGGGGTGTGTTCCATAGGCGGCGTATGCCTCTCGATGGACCACGAGATGCAAGCCCCGGGGAGCAAGGGCAGTGCCTCCTGGATATGGTTCCTGACCCTGCGTTCCTGTTTCGGAGTCCAGAAGCGTATATCCAGGAGGGCCCAGGCATGTTCTGCTACGACGTTGGCTGCCTGCCCGCCCTGTATGAACCCGGTGTTCAGCGTGAGGCCCTGTGACCTCAAGCGGCGGATGGCCCCCAACTGGGAGGTCAACTCGTCGATCGCGCTGATGCCCAGTTCCGGATTTCCCGCGTGTGCGGCTTTCCCGGATGCTTCCAGCCGGATGACCAGCCGGCCTTTGCGTCTCAGTTTCAGCCCACCCCCGGTGAGAGCAGGTTCAAGACACAAAACCCGGCCGGAGTTCGCAGCCGCTTCCCGGATCAAGAGGTCTGTGGCGGCGTTCCCCACCTCTTCATAGGAATTGAGAAAGACGGCGATGGAATGCCGGGGCATAAGATTCTGTTTGCGCAGGGCTTGCAGCGCAGCAATAATCATCACCAGCCCCGATTTCATATCCAAGACACCCGGCCCGCTGACCGTATTTCCCTGGATGGAACACGGCATGTGCCGGAGCGTCCCGATGGGCCAGACCGTGTCCGTATGTGCCAGGAGCAGAGTCCGGCCTCCCATGTCCTTGCCATTTTTTCCTGGAAACTCCGCAAGGGTGAGGTCTCCGATCTCCTTCTGGGGAATGCAGGTCACACGGGCCTCCAGATCTCTAAGCTGCTTTACTATGAACGTGGAACAGGCATCTACGGCTTTTTTATCCGAGGATGGAGATTCCAGTTTAACGAGTCTTTGCAGCAAGGCGATCAATTCAGTCCGGCGGGACTGGAAGTAGGGGAGGAATTCCATCCTCCCACTATAGCTCCTTCCAACCGTCCCCACAAGTGAACACAACCACGCCATCTCTCCACCCCAACCGCCCGCCTTAATAAGGATGCATGGGCAGAAACCATAGGGATCCAGGCTCGATTCCCTCAGCACCATGCCTTTCCGGAAGACTAAGGCAAGATTGACAAAACCTGGATGATAATGGATGATATCCAGTGTAAATTATGAGTCTTTTCGGTTTTCTTTTTCTGCTGATCATCGCATCCATCTCCGGAGCCCTGGGGGCGCGGATCGCAGGCCGTAGAGGCATGGGCTGCCTGGCCTCCATCGTCCTGGGATTTATCGGCGCCTTGATCGGCACCTTCATAGCCCGCCAGCTGCAGCTTCCCCTGTTTCCCTGGATCCGGTTCGGGGACCATCCTTTCCCCGTGGTGTGGGCCGTTTTGGGTGCTGCCTTTTTCATCGCGCTCCTGAATTTTTTCTCCCGGCCCGGCAAGTGACATGGCGGTGTGGTCCCTCCTTGGACTCATTGTCTTCTGCCTGGTGATCCTGGCCCTCCTTTTTTTCACTGCTGTAAGCCTGAGAGAGAAGGAGCGGCGTGCCGCGGCTCGCGGTGGAATGATAGCGGCTGCACTGGGGACCGGGCTCCTGGTGCTCATCCTTTTCCCCACCGCCATCAGGGATGTTGCCCTGATCGTGTTCTTGAGCGTTTTCACCCTGGCTGTGGCCTTTGTCATGATCTCACACCGTCCTCGCAGCCCCCTGCGCGAGCGCGGTTCCCCGGAGAGAATTGACGAACGGAACATCGTATTTGCGCGGTTCGACCTCCAGGAGGGAAGTCCTCAGTATGCCGCTTACTATGCCCGGATGCAGGAGTACAGGGCGGTTGATACCGAGATCCGGAAGCTCCCTGATATCCTCTCATCCTCCCATCTGCTCAAGGAACCTGCCCTGTTTTCCCTGGCGGATGCCGAATTCGAGCTGCTGGAACACCTGCTGGTCACTGTGGACGGCCCGGTCAGACCCATTCGGGAAAAACAAAGTACGGAAGACAACACCCGGATGATAAAAGAGGTTGTGCGCTACTTGGGTGCCGACCTGTGTGGTGTGTGTGAACTGGATCCAGCCTTCGTCTACTCCCATGTAGGACGCGGGCCCGAACCCTACGGCATGGAGATCGACCTCAACCACGCCTTTGCCGTGGTCTTTGCTGTGCAGATGGATTTTTCCATGATCGCCGCAGCTCCCAAAGCGCCTGTGATCGTGGAGACGGCCAAACAGTACCTGGCGGCGGCCCGTATAGCAACGGTCACTGCCGGCATGATACGGCGCCTGGGATTCCCAGCGCGCGCCCACATGGCAGGAAGCAACTATGCCGCTGTCGTCCCTCCTCTTGCCTGGAAAGCGGGGCTGGGGGAGCTAGGCCGGATCGGCATCCTGCTCACCGAGGAATTTGGACCCCGGGTACGGCTGGGCCTGGTGACTACGGACCTTCCCCTGAATGTGAATCAGCAGGTCGTTTTCGGGGTGCAGGATTTCTGTGAACGCTGTAAAAAATGTTCCGACAACTGCCCATCGAGCGCCATACCGGAGGGAGAACGTCAGCTGCACAACGGGACGGAGCGTTGGGTGATCGACCGTGAGGCTTGCTACCGGTATTGGCGCAAGGCAGGTACGGATTGTGCGCGCTGCATCTTTGTCTGCCCTTACAGCAAACCCCCCACGCCGTTCCATAATGCGGTTCGGTGGGCTGCGTCCCGCTCATCCCGGGCCCAAATCCTGGCCGTCAGAGCCGATGATCTTTTCTACGGGCGTCATCCCAAGCCGCACGCCCCGCCTTTCTCGAGATAGGTTTTCCGTTTCTACCGGAATTGTGGTATTTTAAGGCACGGCATGATATTCATGCAAATCCAGAGTCGAGGAGAGAAGAATGGGGACGAGTCGCAGGGATTTTATGAAGGGCCTGGGGCTGGGGATT
>JBGUED010000116.1:0-7042 GCA_041821525.1 Candidatus Aminicenantaceae bacterium
GCCGGATCCGCAAGGCCAAACACAAGATCCTGCAGGAGGGCTTAAATCCGCTCAGGTTGACACATGCCAGGATCAAGCCCTTGATCCCTTTGAAGCTGAGCGGCAAAAGGTTGGGCTATGCCCAACGTCGTGTCCCGGACTGGTGTGATCCACAGACCCGGGAAGTGCTCGAGCTCCTCCGGGATCCCTATTCCAGTTTTTACGATTTTAGTAGGGCCTGGTCTCTGAACGAACTGAAAAAACTTTGTGAGGAAAACGGACTCCCCCTGCCTGACGCCGGTGCCGTTGGAGCTCCGTGATCAGATTCCAGCGCATATCGGAGGGAAGGCCCTCTCTCTTTCAGACCAGAGAGAGGGCCGCTCCTTTGTCTCGATCAATAGTTGGGCGTGAACCAGTGATCCTGCAGTAACACGGCTCGTTGCTTGAACTTCTCCTCTCCCACCGTGAGCACGACGGTGTAGGTGCCCTCGGAGGCCGGTGAATAGCTGTAGTTGGGATCCATCTGGCGGCCGCGGGGGCTGAATCCCATCTGGCGGAACCGCTGCATCCTCTGCTGAGCCACCTTCTTCTCGGCCTCGGACAGTTCCTTGCGGATGTCCCAGTTCCAGTAGACCTTGTTGAGGCCCGGCTCTGCTGTCCCCTTGATCTCGTTGATCAGGACCTTGCCCTGATAGATGGAGACCTTGGCCTCGCCGGCGGGTTTGTCTTTCAGGTAGTAATAGATGGCCGAGGCAAGCGGCTCGCTCTCACCCTCGAAATTATAGGATGCGTAGTTGGGAGAAGTATTGCTCACCCATTTGACCTTGGGCTCGACGCTGAACAGATAGGCATCCGCAGCCAGTACCTCTTCCGTGAGTTCCTGGAGCGGGAAGATGTCGGCGATGTAGATCCCTCGGCCATGGGTGGCCACGATCAGGTCGTTCTCGCGGGGATGGATCTTCAGGTCCTGGACCGGCTGCGTGGGCATGTTATTTTTCATGGGGACCCAGCTCTCGCCTCCGTTGATCGAGACATAGACTGCGAACTCGGTGCCTACAAAGAGCAGGTAGGGATTGGCGTGGTGCTCGCGGATGACGTTGATCGGCTCGTCAGGAAGGTTGGCCGCGATAGAAGCCCAGGTCTTACCAAAGTCGGTCGTCTTGTACAGGAATGCGCCGAAGTCGTCGCGCCGGTATCCGGTGTAGGACACGTAGGCGGTTCCAGGCAGGAAATTGGAGGCCGCCACGCGGCTCACCCAGTAGCCCGGGTTGCCCTTGATGTTGGCGTTGCACAGGGTCCAGGTCTCCCCCATGTCCTGGGTCACCTGGACGTTGCCGTCGTCGGTCCCCACCCACAGGACCTTAGAATCCAGGGGTGACTCATCAAAGGTGGTGATGGTACAGTACTGGATGTTGCCGTCTCCACCTTTGCCGGTGGGCATAAACTTGGGATTGTTGGTCGTGAGGTCGGGGCTGATCACTTCCCAAAATTCCCCGCGCATGGGGGAGCGGACGACCTTGTTTCCGCAGTGGTAGATGACGTTGCTGTCATGCCAGGAGACGTGGATGGGTGCATTCCAGTTCCAGCGCATGCTTCTGTCCTGGCGGTAGGCGATGGATTTGGTCTCGCCTGTCTTGAAATCACGGCGGGAGAGCGGCCCGAACTGCGACTCGTTGTAAAGGTATTGGTTGGTCTTCCAGTCGAACACATTGTACATGCCGTCGCCCCCGCCGACACGATCCCAGTCCTCGAACCGGATGGGACTGCCGTCACGCTTGGTTGAGGGGCCCATGTGGGAGCCGTTGTCCTGTATCCCGCCCGCCACGCGGTAGGGGTAGGAGTTGTCGATACCCACGGCATAGAGCTGTGCCAGCGACTGGTTATCGGGGTGATGCCAGTTTTTTCCGCCGTCCCAGGTCACGCCCAGGCCGTGGTCATAGCCGAGCAGCATGTGCTCTGAGTCCTCGGGATCGATCCAGAGACAGTGGTCGTCCCCGCCGAATCCCAGGGGCCGCCGCAGCCAGGTCTTGCCGCCGTCCCGTGTACCCCAGGAGGCAGCGCTCAAGACATGAGCCACCTGGTCGTCGTTGGGATCGACGATGATCTGGCCGTAGTAGTAGCCCGGGCCTCCGCCGATGTTCTCATCGTCGGCATTGGTCTTGGTCCAGGTCTCGCCTCCGTTGTCCGACCGATAGATCTCTCCGTCGATCATTCCCTGGCTGGCCTTGTCAGCCAGCAGTTCCTGATACCTCTCCTCCTCGGACATGCCCTTCTTGTTGGCGTTTTCCACGCAGGCGTAGATGATGTCGGGATTCCTCAGGAAGATGGACAAGCCAATGCGACCCAACATCCCTTCCGGCAGTCCGCCCCCCAGCTTGGTCCAGGTCAGTCCGCCGTCCGTGGTCTTGTAGATGCGGCTGCCGGGTCCGGCCAGGTTGTAGGTGTAGGGCTTTCGCACCTTGTCGAAGGTAGTGGCATACAGAGTGTCCGGGTCAGCAGGATGCATGACGCAGTCTACCACGCCGATGCTCTTGCCCTTGACCACGACATCCAGCACCTTGGTCCAGGTCCTGCCTCCGTCGCTGGTCTTGTACAGCCCTCGCTCCGGATTCTCAGAAAAGAGGTGTCCGAGGGCGGCCACGTACAGGATGTTGGGATTGGTGGGATGGATCTCGATGGCGCCGATGTGGTGCGATTCCTCCAGGCCCATGTGGGTCCAGGTCTCGCCGGCGTCGGTGGACTTATACATGCCATCCCCCCAATAGGAGCTGCGGCTGTTGTTGGCCTCTCCGGTCCCTACCCAGACGATCTTAGGATCTGAGGGGGCTACTGCCACATCCCCGATGGAGAAGACTTTCTCATTGGTGAATTGGGGTGCCCAGGTGAGCCCGTTGTCGAGGCTTTTCCACAAGTGCCCCGATGCGGTGGCGGCATAAAAGGTCTTCGGCTCCTTGGCTGTCCAGGCAAAGTCCACGAATCTGCCGCTCTGGCGCGTGGGGCCGATCTCCCGGTAGTTGAGGCTTTTCAGGGACTCTTCCTTCAGTTCCTGGCTGTAGACGACGGGAGCTGCCATCAGCAGGCACCCGATCAGGGCTGCAGCTAGGACAAAGCGTACTGAGATTTTTGACATCATGATTCCTCCTTTTGATTGGTTAATCCATATGTATGTGAATGGGTGAGAGTAAAAAATAAATAGGAGAGAGGAAAAAATATATCGATTTGTGTCTCGTGCATATGGCCTGTCGAATCGTTGGGTGATACAATATCAGGAATACTGCTTTTATCACAGGGCTTTGGATTCGTCAACCCGGTGTAAGTTTGACACCTGGAGTAGTTAGTGATATAAAATCCAAGCTAAAATCGGATGGATTAATATTCACAGGAGGAGATATGAACAAGCGTCTTCATTTGTTTTTAATTCTGTTTACAGCCCTGGCGGTCGTATTGTCGGTTTCCTGTCAGGATAAGACAGAGGATGACCAGGCGGCCGCCGAGCCGGAAACCAAAGCGGAGATAGGCCAAGAAGAGCTTTCTGCGGCCGTACCGGAACTCAGCGCGCTGCATGAGGTTGTCTATCCTCTGTGGCATACGGCTTACCCGGAAAAAGATTATGCCATGATCAAAGAGCTCCTTCCTCAGGTAGAGGAACTGGCTGCCAAGGTCTATGGAGCGGCTCTACCGGGAATTCTGCGCGACAAACAAGCGGACTGGGATTCCGGTATAGAAAACCTGAAAACCACTCTACAGAATATGAAAACCGCAGTCGAGGCGGATAATCAGGCGGGAATGCTCGAACAGACCGAGGCTTTTCACTCGGCGTATGAAAAGATGGTGCGCACCATCCGGCCGGTGGTAGCGGAGCTGGAGGCTTTTCACCAGGAACTGTACAAACTCTACCACTATTACACACCAGAATACGATCTGGAAAAAATCCGTGCTGTGGTTCCGGTAATGCAGGAAAAACTGGCCGCACTCAAAGAGGCGACACTCTCCTCCCGTCTTTCAGATCGTCAAGCGGATTTCCAAGCGGCGGTTCAGGGCTTGGAGGGTGCCTGCAGCGAACTGGCCGAAATCATCACACGAGATGATAGGGAAGAAATCAAAGCTGCCGTGGAGAAAGTCCACACCGCCTACCAGAACACAGAAAAGATCTTCGATTAAAGACAGAGAGCCGCCGGCTCAGTGCTCTCCTGGTCGCTCTCGCACCAGGGCAGCCATTCCACGATCGCCAGCCTCCCATCAGGTTTAAGCACCTTCCTCGCCCGGCGCTGCAGGGGGATAGAATCTGCAAAATGATGGGTGGAGGAAATAAGGATGGACGCGATTTTCTGTAAACAGCGTGGAGGACACATGAAAATAGTCGTGAGAGCAACATGCGTACTGATCCTGTCTGTGGGCTTGGCGGGATTATGGGGATGCGGATCTCAGGAGAAGCCAGGTACCGCGTTGCAGGTTGAGGTGTCATTTTCCCCTGAAGCTCACAGCGATGTCATTACGGGTCGGGTGTATGTGGTTTTTGCAGATTCCGACCGGAGGGAGCCCCGCTTCCAGGTCAGTACCAATGGGGTCCCTTTTTTCGGAGCCGACATCGAGCGGCTGGTTCCGGGAGAGGCTGCTGTGTTCAAGGGAGAAGAACCGGGATATCCCATTGAGCACATGGCCGACCTTCCGGCCGGAGACTATTTTGTGCAGGGATTCGTCAACATCTACACCGAATTCCAGCGGTCCGACGCCCACACCCTGTGGATGCACAAGGACCAGTGGGAGGGGCAGCGCTGGAACCGGTCCCCCGGCAACCTGTACAGCGATGTCGTCGCCGTACACATAGATCCCCGAGAAAAAAAGACCATCAAACTGGAGTGCGCCAGCGTCGTTCCCCCGGTCACGATCCCCCCGGATACCCCAAGGATCAAGCGCATCAAGTTTCAGAGCGCTATCCTGAGCGAGTTTTGGGGGCAGCCCATGTATCTGGGCGCGGTGGTGCTGCTGCCCGAAGGGTATGACGAGTCTCCGGACCGGTCCTATCCGGTGAACTACATCCAGGGGCATTTTTCTCTGCGCACACCCTACGGTTTTGTCGATCCTGACTCTGGGTCCGGATCCCAGGGCAGCGGCCGGGGGGCAGGTTTTACGGAGTACTGGCTCTCTGATGAGTGCCCCCGCATGCTGGCCGTGACCTTACAGCATCCCTGTCCCTACTATGACGACTCCTATGCCGTGAACTCTCCCAATGTGGGGCCTTATGGGGATGCCATTATGCAGGAACTGATCCCTCACATCGAGGAGAGTTTCCGGATCATTCAGGAACCGTACGCACGGGTGCTCTCCGGGGGTTCCACGGGGGGATGGATCGCGCTGGCGCTGCAGGTCTTCTATCCCGAGTTCTTTGGCGGCACCTTTTCCCTCTGTCCCGATCCGGTTGATTTTCGGTATTTTCAATGTATTGATATCTACGGGGATAACAACGCCTATTTCAAGGATTTCGGTTGGAGGCAGGTCCCGACGGCCTCTGACCGCGATACCTCCGGAATCACCCTGCTGACCTCAAAACAGCGTAACCAATATGAGCTGGTGCTGGGAACCCGGGGGCGCTCCGGAGAGCAGGTTGACATCTTCGAGGCGGCATACGGCCCCATCGGAGAGGACGGATACGTCAAGCCTCTCTTCGATCCCCGGACAGGCGATATCGATCCGGAGGTGGCTGACTATTGGAGGGAGCATTTCGATCTTCGCCACATCCTCGAGAGAGACTGGGAAAAAATCGGCCCTCTGCTGGAGGGCAAGATCCATATCTACACCGGGGACATGGACACATACTATCTCAATAATGCCGTCGTCCTGCTGGAGCGTTTCCTGGAAAAGACCGAGAATCCCTATTACAGAGGCGTGATCGAGTATGGAGACGGCAAGCCTCACTGCTGGGGGCCCTATGGGGCGGATCTCATCAAACTCATCGGAAAGCACATCGAGAAGAGCCGCGGGCGCTGACAGGCGGCTAGAGATAGATCAGGGCCAGGGCCTCCGCGATCAGGGCGGGTTTGTCCACGCCCTCGATCTCCAGGGTGTTTTCCACCGTGATCAGGACCTTGCGCAGTCCCTGTTTTTCGACCGTCTTGAGCAGGGCCCGGCTGCGGATGCGGTCGCCGGGGCGCACCGGATTCAGGAACCGGACGTGGTCCAGCCCGTAATTGATGGCCATGCGGAATTCCTGCTGGAATATCTCATTCTGAAGGTTGAAGTGGGCGAGGAGCGAGACCAGCAGGTATCCGTGTGCGACTGTCGATCGGAGCGGGCTTTTGCGAGCCTGCTCTTCGTCCACATGAATCCACTGCCGGTCCTCGGTGCATTCGGCAAAGGCATTGATCCGGTCCTGTGTCATCTCCAGCCAGGGAGAAAGCCCGACCTCCTGTCCGACGCGTTCTTCCAGTTCCTCGAGTGTCAATTTGGGCATGAGTCCCTCTCCTGAATGAGATCGCACTTACCATATACTTCGTCCGTACAGGAGTCAAGGAAGCCGGGTGGTTTTACGGGAGAGACACATTCGGCTAGAATGAAAAGAAAGGAACTGGAGTATAATTGAGCCAAACGAGTGAAGCAAGGAGAGCCGGAATGCGGAGATCCATGGGGCTTTGGTTGTATGTGGTGCTGGGCCTGAGTTTGGTCACAGCCGGGATCACGCCCGCTCAGGGCATCACAGATGAAGAGATCCTGAACCGGGTCGCGGAACGTATGGAGGCATATCCTGAGCTGAAAAACATGGAGGCTCGGGTCGCATCCACACTCCACGCCATGGACAAAAATTGGAAGCCAAACAAAATAACCCTGGTCGACAAGGTGATCCACGTGACCGACGGGCTCAGGAGTGAGGAGATCCTGAGCGCTCAGGAGACGAAAAAGGGGCGCACCAAAGACGTGACCGCCGAGATGGTCAAAGACGCCCGTAAACAGGAGAAAAAAGCCCGGAAAAGACGCGCCAAAAAAGAGGAGGGGAACAAGGAAGAAAAAGGCGGGCGCCGGGAAATGACCCTTGAGCAGATGTTCCCATTCGGTGAAGATCAGAGTC
>JBGUED010000117.1:0-7024 GCA_041821525.1 Candidatus Aminicenantaceae bacterium
CTACGTTATATAGGCAAAGAGGTACTGCTATGAACCATCTACTGAGGAACACCGGACTTGTCCTGCTCTTTTGTATTATCCCCACTCTGAGCCTTCCAGCGCTGGGCCAGAAGGTCGAGATTCGGGACGGTGTGCGCGTCGTGCAGAACAAAGGGGAGGGGATCTGGGGGAAGAATCCCCGGATCTCCCTGGAAAAGATCCGTGCAATCGGAGACATCGAGGCCGCCAATGAGGAGGTGGCCTTCTACATACCTATGGACATTGCTCTTGATGCAGAAGGGAACTTGTACGTCCTGGATACCGGGAATCACCGCATCCAGAAGTTCTCCCCTGACGGGGCCTATCTGGCCACCCTGGGGCGCCAGGGACAGGGGCCCGGTGAGTTCAACTTCCCCGGTTCCCTGGATATCGACCAAGAGGGGGGACTGATCGTGGCCTCGCCCTACGGCCAGAAGATCCAGATCCTGGACATGTCCGGAGTGGAGACGGGCAGCCTGTCGCTCCAGGAGACCATCTCTGAATACTTCCGGGCTATGGGAACGGATCTCCTAATCTCGGCTGTCCGGCGCCAGCCACCCATGCCGGACGATGAAGAGCAGAAAAAAACACCGGACCCGCTGCTCCAGTTCATGGACAGGGAGGGCAAGGTCGTGAAGACGTTTGGGGTGCCCCGCGATTACAAGCACGGCTTTGTCAATGCCAAAGGCAACAATGTGCGGTTCGCCATCGGCGTGGATGGCTTCATCTATGTCGCCTTCCGTTTTCAGAACCGCATCGATAAGTATTCGCCGGACGGGAAGATCCTTTGGCAGGCCGAGCGGGAGCTGAACTATGATGCCCGCAAGCCCCTCACCAAGGGAACCATCGAGAGGAACGCATCAGGGAGCATCAGCATGCATTCCCCTCAGTTTAATACGTGCAGCGAAGCCGTGGTTGCGGATGAAGGAGGGCGGACCTGGGTTGCGACCCTGGCCCGGCAGCTCAAGGATGAGGAAAAGGCGGGGACCAACATTTCGATCAGCCGGGGAGACCAGGGAACCACACTCTCCATGAAGGCCTGGAGCGAAGACGATATCCCTCCGACCAGCAATGCCTATGTGCTCGAGGTCTTTGATGCGGAGGGCGTGCTGCTGCAGAGGTTCCCGCTGAACCACTACGCCGATGTCCTCCGGATCTCAGGGGACCGGCTTTATATCCTGGACACGGTCCGACGCATGCAGGTCCACGTCTACCGCATCACCGGTTGACAGGCTCCCCGAATTATCTCTGAATCGTCCCGGTCCTATTTCTTCTCTTCCGGCAGGAGCGTGACCTGGATGGTGTTTTCCGTGTTGAAATAGGTGCGGGCCGCCTCCTGAATCATCTCGCGATCCAGTTTTTCCAGAGACTCCTTGAAGGTCAGCAGCCCACCCGGGTCCTCATCCGATCGGTAGCGGAACACCAGCTGGCTCAGCCACCAGCCGTTATTCTCGGCACTGGTCTCGAAACTCCGGATCTCCGCTTCCTTGATGTTGCGGACCTCTTCTTCCGTGGGGCCCTCGGCCTTGATCCTTTCGATCTCATCGAACACGACCTGGGAGAGTTCCTCCATCCTCTCCGGGTCTGCCCCGAAGTTGATCATGATGTCGTAGCTGGCAACCGGGATCCTCTCATAGGAGGGGCGTATGCCCACGCCATAGGTCCCGCCCCGGTCTTCGCGGAGCGCGTTCCTGAGGCGCGTATCCATCACAGTACAGAGGGCTCGGAGGGCGTTGCGGTGATCCGCATCGTACTGGAAGGGCCCGGTGAAGGCGATGGCGGTCATGCTCTTGGGCTCGATCCCTTTGCGCACGGTCCGCTTGATCACGCCCTTGGGCGGCCGGATCTCCAGGTCTTTCCAGGTCTCCTTCCTTCCGGTTGTGGGCAGTGTGGCCAGATACTGCCGGACCAGGGCCTCCATGCCCCCGGGATCGATGTTTCCGACAAAGATGAAAGTGAAGTCTCCGGCGTCTCCAAAGCGGTCCCGATAGAACGCCAGCGATCTGTCCAGGTTCATTTTGTCCACGGTCTCGACGGTCATGGGGAGTGCCCGGGGATGGTCCTGGATCAGGATGCGGAGGAAGGTATCGAAGAAGACGGCCTCGGGCATGGCCATGCGGTTGGCCAGCTGGGCCTTCATGCGGCTGGTCAGCGACTGGAACAGGGCGACATCGGCCCGAGGAGCCGTGAAAGTGAGGTGGATGAGCTGGAACATGGTCTCCAGGTCTTTGGGGGAAGCGGATCCGGAGACGCCCTCCTCCAACTGGCTGATGAAGGGCCGGGCAACTGCTACGGTCCCCGTCAACTTCTTCCGCAGTTCGATGGGGTTGAAGCTCCCCAGACCCGAGGACCCGATAACCTGAGCCGCAGTCTGGGCCGGGATGTGGTCCGCATCCGATGCCAGAGAGGCCCCGCCCGGGCTGATGGCCCGGAACAGAATCTCATCTGTTTTGTGCTCCGTCGGCATCAGGATCACGCGGACTCCATTGGCAAGCTGCCATTCCGTGATGTTCAGGTCGTCCCTGCGGGAAGTGGATACGATCCCGGCCGGCTCGGGAAGTACGGCCATGAGCGGCTCATCGGATACGGTGTCCTCATAGGGTTGGATGTCCGCATCCCCCTGTGAGGCCAGGACGGTCCGGAGCTCTACCTCTGAGGGGATGGAGAGCCCCTCTTTTTCCGGTGCGCTGACCAGGACGACGCGGTTTCCCTGGGAGGTCCATTCCTTCCCCAGCCGGTTGATCTCTTCCAGCGTTATCTCTGGGACGAAGCGCTTGTGCAGCTCGAATTCGAAGGCAATACCGGGGATGGGCTCGCCCTGCAGGAAGCTGCGGATGTATTCGGCCGCGTAGATCCCCGAGTTCTGGTTTTCCCGCTCGGTAAAGGCGCGTTCCACCGAACGCAGCAGGTCCTGCTTCTGACGATCGAGCTCTGTAGCAGTGAATCCGAAGCGGGCCACACGCTCCGCCTCGGTTAAGACCGCCCTCAACCCTCTTTCGATGCCGTCCTCCTTGGTGCTGGTGGTGAGGGTGTAGGAATCCTTGGTCCGGACCAGCGATCCGCGGCCGGAAAAGGCATAGATGAAGGGAGGATCCGGTTTCTGTGTCAGCTCGGAAAATCTGCGGTTGAGCATCCCGCTGTAGATCCGCTCCACGATGGACTGCCGGTAGGCCCCCACTGTGCTCTGAGCCTGGGGCGGAAGCTTGTGGTAGACCGCGACACTGGTGTAGGGCACTTCCTTGTCCGTGGCGATGGTGATAAGGGTGTCGTTGTGATCGGGCACCTGGAAGGCTGTCCGGGCGCGGGCGTTCTCCGGATTTTTGAGCCCCTGGAAGTGTTCGGTTATCCTTTTCTCGATCTCTGCCTTATCAAAGTCTCCCACGGCAATGACCGCCATCAGATCGGGCCGGTACCATTCCCGGTAGAAGCGCTTTAGCACGTCGTATGCGAAGCTCTCGAGGATCTTCTTCTGGCCGATCGGCAGCCGCTCGGCATAGTGAGAGTTCTTGAGGAGGACCGGGAACTGTTTGTCCCGCAGCCGCGACATCGCCCCCTGCCCGAGGCGCCATTCCTCGATGATCACCCCCCGTTCCTTGTCGATCTCCTCGTCCTCGAACGCCAGCTCATGAGCCCAGTCTTCCAGGATCTGGAAAGCCGTATCCGTGGTCTCGGGATTGTCCGAGGGGATGGTCAGCATGTACACGGTCTCGTCGAAGCCGGTGTAGGCGTTGAGCTCGGGCCCGAAGCGCATGCCGATCGATTCCATGAACTCCACCAGCTCCTGTTTTGCGAAGTTCCGGCTTCCGTTGAACGCCATGTGTTCCACGAAATGAGCGAGCCCCTGCTGGTCCTCGTCTTCCAGGATGGAGCCGGCATTAACCACCAGGCGCAGCTCGGCCCGGTTCTCCGGCTTCGTGTTCTCCCGGATGAAATAGCGTAGGCCGTTGTCCAGCTGCCCGACCGTAACCTTCGGATCGATGGGCGGCTTTTGATCCAACCCGATCTGTCCTGCCCGTCCGTCGTGGGTGGGATCTTGGGCCGCGATTGGGCCTTGGAAGGCCAGCGCCGCTATCAAGCACAGAATAAGAAGTATCCATCGTTTCGGTATCATGGTCTCACCTCCGTGAGGATTCGGTCCTCAGGCCCTTTTCGCCAAATCATTTCTATCATAGTCCTTCGCATGATACCTGTCAAAATCCGAGGACATAGGGAGTGCGCTTGTTTCCATGATATTCGCTCCTGCATTCCCGTAGCTGTGTGTAGGTTGGGCCGGGTTGTCTCTGATGCAGCGGATGGATTTTCCCTCGGGTGGAATGGTCGGAATTAAAAACGCCACAGGTAGGAGGCCTTGAAGAACAGGCCGCGCTGCGTCTCCAGAAAGCGGTCAGAAGGATCGTACCTGCCCTCCTCCCAGCGGATCTTTTCGTACAGAGATCCGTATCCCAGGTGGATCACGGTGCCGGGGATGTAGGTAAAGGAGGCCAGCAGATCTGTCAGCAGTTTCTTGTGAAAGGAGTTGTACTCCAGGATGGCACGCAGGAAAAAGTATTTGCTGAACTGATACGTGACCTTTCCCCGGGAGATCAGGTAGTCATACTCCTTGACCCGATCAGATTCGCGGAAGAAGTCGGAGTAGACGAGGCTGAGCTCGAGGTGGAGGTTGTCGGTAGGCAGGAACAGGAGTCCGAAGCTGGCGTCGTGGCCGAATCCCTGATACGGCTCTGAGACATAGCGGATCTTGTTCCTGTACATGTACACGAACGAAAGCTGCACCTGTTTTGTGAGTTGGCTGCTGGCGATGAGGCGGGCCAGACTGGTGTTGAACCGTTCGGCCAGGAAAACCTCGGTGGCGTAGCGGACCCCGATTAGGAGCATTGTGTTGCGCGGCATGAGGAAGCGGATGTCGAACGAGTTGTAGGTCTCGTAGAGGCCGCTGTATTTGTCCCGGATCTGCGTGCTGTGAATGACGGGATCGATCCGTTGTATGACCTTCGAATCCAGGTGGAACATGCGCAGCACCCCTGATCGGAAGCGGCTCAATCCGGTCCGGGTGATGTAACCGGTCTCGGTCTGGAATCCCTCGGCGATGTCCTGGGCGCCGAGCATGACGACCCAATCCCCCGTGGTGTAGTAGTAATGCAGGCCCAGGGCGTGACCGTTTTCCTGGGATGACTCCGGGTCTTTCTGTGTCTGAGATCCGAACAGGTGGAACCCGAAGATGCTCGACGGCCCCAACCGGAGCTGCCCATCCGTACCCAGCAGGCGGTTGTGCCCGGCGGTCCGTTCCCGGCCGGTGTAGAATCCGCCGATGAAGCTGTCTCCGCTGAGGGCCCGCTTGTACCGGAAGATGGTGAAGTGGGCGTATTTGCCCGGGGATTCCTCCGGCAGTTCGTCCATGGCATAGATCGAAGCGATGGTATCTTTCGAGCCGATCTTGCCGTTCAGCTTGAATCCGGTCAGGGGATTGACGATGGTGCGCGTGTGCACGACCTTGACCAGGGGATCAGAGGCGTGGAAACCCCCGAAGTTGAATTTTTCCAGCCCCTCCAGGAAGAATGGGCGCTTCTCGGGATAGAAGAGCGAGTAGCGCAGGTTGAAGTCGATCTTCCCGGCATCCGACTCCACCTGGCTGAAGTCTGGATTGAGCGTGCCGTCCAGGATCAGGTCGGAAGTGATGCCGAACTTCGCGGTCAGGCTGGCATTGCCCTGGTTTTCGGCGGCTGCCAGCTTCCCTTCGTCCAGGTCCTGGTCGCTGCTGTAGGTGAAGGCGGGCAGGAGTTCAAACAGCCGGTAGTGCTTGACATCGGAGTAGAGGAGCGGCATGGTCTGGGTCAGGAAATTGGATCCCTGGACCGGGTCCAGGGCCGGATAGGTGCCGGATTCGGAGAGACGGGAGATCCTGCGCTCGAAGATCACGCCCATCTCCACGGGATCCCGGTTGGCAAAGCGTAGGCTCTTGAAGGGGATCCGGATCTCTACGACATATCCCTGTTCGTCGATCCGGCCCTCGCTGTACCACACCAGGTCGATACTGAAGTCCTCCTGGTTGCCTTCGAAGCGCGAATCGCTCTGGATGCCTTGGGGATTGCAGTAGAAGACGTGGAGCGACTGCTGGTCGTTGAACGTGTCGAGGTTGATGCCGACCCAGTCGTCCTGTATACCGCTGTCGCGGCTGGAGACCGAGGTCTTGATCCGGTCCGGCCGGCTGTCAAAACAGCGGAAGGCAAAATACAGGTTCTCCCGGTCATAAGCGAAATACACGGTGGTGTCTTCCGCCACATCCCGGCCGTAATCCGGCTGCCAGGTCTTGAAGCCCTTGATTTTTGGGGCCGCCTGCCACACGGCATCGTCGAGCACGCCGTCGATCACCGGGGGGCTGTCGATAAGTAGGGGGCGGAGTGGTTCTTGGTTGTCGCCGGCATGCAAGGAACTCCAAAACAAGAAAACTGCGCCTAGAAGTATTGAGAGAGACTGGAATCTGATTTTCATGTCAATTTCTTTCAGGGATAAGGTATATCATCTTTCTAATACGCACATCCAGGAACAAAGTTGAGCCTCGGGCGGGGTTGGAATGAAGCCTCAGACTGGAGGCTTGCGTTTGAAGATGTTCTCCAGCAGATTCTTGAGCGAGAGGGGCCGGGATTTTTGAGCGTTCCTTCTTTTCTGCCTCAATAAGGCTTTTTCCTCAAAAAAGACCAAGCCGGTCAATGGAAGTAAACGCCATTCGACTCCTAAAGATTGATTTGATAGAATTCTGTATATATCCGATGGTCACGTCCCTCGATCCTCCGTCTCCGGCGGGAGTTCTCAGCGCTGCCCGCTGCAGCCCGATGAATGGATGCATGAATTGAGGAGTGTACATGCCTGATTCACACTGGACCCGCCGTGATTTTCTGAAGACCACAGCCGGCGTGACGGGCGCTGCGTTCGCCGCCAGCTTGATTGGACCGAGCGTTTTCTCGCAGGCCACCGATACGATCAAGGTCGGTCTGATCGGTTGTGGTGG
>JBGUED010000118.1:0-6997 GCA_041821525.1 Candidatus Aminicenantaceae bacterium
TGCCACCGTCGTGGTCATTTCTACCGGCATAAACTACCTGCTCTCTCCCACCACAACTCTGATCCGCGACATCATCCAGCGCTTCTTCAGCAAGAAAGAGAAACAGGAGGTGGAAAAGGCCAAGGAAGGCGATCGCCGTAACTGGCCCCTGCTCATCGCGGCAGGTGGGTTGGTCGTCTTGTTCTTCCTTCCCTGGTTCAAGCTTTCCGGCGCATCCTATCCAGGATATGCGGTCGGCTCCTTCCTCAGCACCTCCGGCTACCTGGAAAGCGCCTTCCACATCTGGATCTTCCAAATCCTGGTCTTTCTCATCCCCATAGCCGCGCTCCTGGTGATCGTCATGGCCGTGATGCGCCGCAAGACCGAGGTGGTGGCCCTGATCTCCGGGCTGCTGCCCTTTGTGGCGCTTATCTTCATCCTCTTCAACAGCAGCCAGGTCCTGGAACAACTGGGCATCGGCGTGTATCTGGCCATGGTGGCCGGACTGGCGGTGGTCATCTACCGCACCTCGATCCAGCTTGACTCCGAGAAGCGGACGGTCCTGCTTCAGAAATTTCTGATCGTATTGGTCGGCGTATTTGCCTATCTGATGGCGACTCAGATGCGCTCGGTCATGGAGAACGCGCTCTTCGCCTACACCATCTACGGCGTGGCCATCACACCCGTCTTGATCGCCGCACTGGCCTGGAAAAGGGTCACAAAGGCGGCGGGCCTGGTGTCTATCATCTCGGCCACCGTGGTCACCATAGCCTTGAAGCTCGCCGGTACCTTTTGGCCGTCCATCATGAAGCCAGTCGGTGATCCCAACGCTGATCCCTTCGGGATCCCGATCCTGTATCCGGCCTTGGCCGTCTCTCTGCTGGCGCTCTTCATTATCACTCCCCTGACCAAGAAGCCCTCCAAAGAAGTCCTGGCCAAACTCTTCCCGGAGAAAAAGGCCGAGGAAACAACGTAGAGGGAGATGTCCAAGAAGAGCATCCTGAACCTGGCCTCACTCAAGGATCAGGTCTACGAGTACATCCGTCTCCAGATGAAGATCGGGACGCTTAAACCCGGCGACTCGATCGACATGAACGCCTTTAGCCAGAGGCTGGGAGTCAGCAAAACCCCGCTGCGGGATGCACTCATCCGGCTCGAGATGGAAGGCTTTGTCTGGATCCTGCCGCGCCGGGGTGTTATCGTCAACGAACTCACGATCCAGGACATCAAGGATTATTACCAGATCCTGGGAGCGCTGGAAAGCACGGCCGTCATCGCTGCCGCCCCTCACCTTAAAGAGATCGAAGTTCGTAAGATGGATAAGCTCAATCAGGGCATGGGGGTAGCCCTGGGCCGCGACGACTTCAACGCCTATTATGAGAAAAACCTCCAATTCCACGATATCTTCCTCACTCTGTCCGGTAACAAGCAGTTGCGTAACACAGCCGACGTCCTGAAAAAGAGGCTGTACGACTTTCCTCGCCAGGCGGGATATGTACGGGAGTGGGAGGAACACTCCATCCAGGAACACAAGGAGTTGATTCGCCTGATCGCGGAGCGAAAATACCTGGAGGCCGCGAATTTCATCCGGGATGTGCACTGGTCGTTTGCGGTTCAGCAGAAGTTTGTGACGAAGTACTACACGGAAAGCCCGGAAGAATAGGCCCCGGCAATATTCCGGGCCGATTGGCAGCATTCTGGGCAATGGGTGGACTGTCATTGCGAGGCCCGAAAGGGCCGCTGCAATCGCATATAATTATACGTAGGAAAGTCGGTTTTTTTATGCTAGAATTGAAGCACTCATGAACGCCGAACATCTGAAAAGTTCACATTTTGCCGATTACCTCAGGTCCTGCCAAGTAATCTACGACCTCAAAGCCCAGACCAAGGTCGAGGCCTTCGAAGAGCTGCTGGATCTCCTCAAGGAAAACCAGCTCATCAAGAACCGGAAGCCGGTCCTCACGCGGGTCATCGCCCGGGAAGAGCTGGTATCCACCGGCATCGGGCACGGCATCGCCCTTCCTCATGCGCGCATGGACACCGGTCAGGAACTGGCCGTGGCCATTGGTTGGTCATCGGAAGGCTTGGAATTCGACGCCATTGACGGCCAGAAGGTCCACCTGATCATCCTTATCGTGTGGAACCCGGTCATTCCCGGCCTGTTCAACCATGTCTTTGCCGGAATCGCCAAATTTTTGAGCAATGAGAGCTACCGGAACAGGCTGTTTCAGGCAGGATCCGGAGAGGAACTGTGCAAAATCCTCTCCCAGATCGAGCTGGAAATACCTGAAATGGAGGACCGCGTCATCCACCGGGCGGGACTCCTGTGGAAGCTGCAGGAGATCGAGCTCCAGAAGAAGAAGGCCTCTCCGAAGGCGGCCAAGGAGCTCCAGACTCAGTCTGATCTCATCCGCTCCGAGCTGGACGCCGCTATGGTGGAACGCTTCGACCGCTTCATGGAGCGGTACGGATTTGCCGTGGCCGAGGTGCAGCACGGTGTGTGTATGGGCTGTTACATCAATGTGGCCACCGGTATGGGCTCTGCCATCGAGGGAAGCAACGACCTCTATGTGTGTGAAAACTGCGGCAAGTTTCTGGTCTCCTCCAAATCCGAGTAGCCAAATAGTCCCCCCCGGGCTCATTTTTCCATCTGCTTGTGGAGTTTCACGGGTTTCTGGGATCTTTCCCTCAGCCTGAGGTTGAGGATCTCGACCCCGAGGGAAAAGGCCATGGCAAAGTAGATGTATCCCTTGGGGATGTGGAGATTGAGCCCTTCGCCCATCAGGGAAAATCCCACCAGCAGCAGGAAGGCCATAGCCAGCATCTTGATGGTGGGATGGTTGTCCACAAAATTCCCGATGACGCGTGCCGAGAGCATCATGATCGCCACGGCGATTACAATGGCCAGGATCATGACCGGAATGTGATCCGCCAGCCCCACGGCAGTGATGACGGAATCCAGCGAGAACACGATGTCCAGCAGTGCGATCTGAATCAGAACAGAGGTGAAGCTGCCGGCCAGCTTTTTGCTGACGGATTCCGGTTCTCCCTCCAGGCTCTGATGGATCTCATGCGTGCTCTTGGCCAGCAAAAAAAGTCCCCCGGCCAGCAGGATGATGTCTCGGCCGGATATGGCGTTCTGGAACACCGTGAAAACCGGAGTTGTGAGCTTCATGATCCAGGTCAGGGTGAGCAGCAGCAGGATGCGTGTCACCATAGCCAGTGCCAGGCCGAAGGTTCGGGCCTTGTTCCTGCGCTCCTTGGGGACCCTGCCCACCAGAACCGAGATGAACACGATGTTGTCGATGCCCAGGACGATCTCCAGGGCCGTCAGCGTCGCCAACGCAACCCACGCCTGTGGTTGTGTGATCCATTCCATATTATGCGCTCCGCATATTATGCGCTCCGACCGTCGTAGCTCATTGAAATATAATAATATAGATCTTTAGCGGACCCCGTATTTTCCCTTACGATGCCCATTTTGATGCATAAAACCTAACTCTAATCTCTTGAGACAATGGCCATGCTCAACGTATGGTCTCTGTGACCAGCGGTTGTGGAGTGTAGAGCTTGTACACCGGATAGGTCTGTGGGGATCTGCTCCACTGGGGGACGAGATAACGGTCAAAATAATTCCAAACCAGGAGCCCGTCGTCGCTCTCCGGCTCGAGAAGATAGGAGGCCAGGCTCGCGAGCGGCTGGGCGGTCCGGATGATCAGGGTTCCCTCCCCGAACTCTTTGGACTCGCTTTTGTACTCTCCCGTGACCGTGTTCATACGGTGGCCCTGGTAGAGGCGCTCGGCTCCCTTGAGTTCTGTGACCTGGAAGGACTCCACCTCCAGGCTCGCCGGTTGGAGGAGCCTCTCTACCACGATCCCGTGCAGCTTGAGTTTCTCCAGGACTTCGGGCACCTGCAGCTCGATCAGGTAGGCGGCCGGGTAGGGCACGGAACGCTTGGGCTGGAAGTCGGCATGATTGGGGATGGTGTAGGTCTTGGTCTTATCGGTCCGCTTCATCCTGGGACGGGCCCCTTCTCTCTCTTCGACCTCCATCACGTAGCCCAGGATGGTGACCGGATCTTTCAGGGGCTTCACCTCGAATTCCACGGCAAAGGTGTCCTGTTCCGAGGGACCCATGCCTCGCTTGACCGCGGCCAGGTCGGCCTCCCGTATGAGCGTCCGGATGGCGTCCTGTTGGTCGTAGCAGTAATCCAGGATGGATTTCACATAGTGATAGTTGCCCAGAACCCGGGTTTTGAAAGGGGCATGGGAGTAGTTCTCTATCAGGATTGCCATCCGGTTGCGCAAGCCCACATAATTGGTGACGAAACGCGGCTGGTGGCTGAACGTCGCCCAGCCGTTCATCTCGCGGCCCATGAAGTTGCCGTAGGGGATCCCCAGGGTGTTGTATTTGTCCTTCAGATGTTTCTGAAGCGCCGGCATCATGGTATCCCGCATGTAGGTCAGGATGGCCATGCTGCCGTTGGGATTGAGCGGCCAGGAATAGGTGACCGGCTCTTCATGGTAGGAGCCGTTCGTGGTGTGGCAGTCTACCAGGATCACCGGATCCCAGCGAAGGAGCACATTCTGTATCAGGCCCTGGAGTTCTGGGCTCTCCGCCTTCAAGCTGTCCCGGTTCAGATCCAGGTTCTGCCCGTTGGTGCGGACGCCCACCCCCTGCTCGGGCCCTCCCTGGTTGCGCCGGTTGTCCGGGCTTATCCTCTCATTGCCGTCAGCGTTGAAGATGGGGGAGAACAGGATGACGAGCTTGTCGAGATAGGGAGGTTTCTCCTGCTGTAGGATGTCGCGGATAAGCATGAGCGAAGCCTCTTTGCCTTCAACCTCGCCGGCGTGGATGTTGCCCTGGATGTAGACTACCGCCCTGCTGTCACGGCCGAGGTCCAGGGGAGAAGACGGCACCGGGTCCCCGATGATGACCAGGGGAACCTCCCGCCCCTCTGGGCTCACGCACATGGTCTCAACCCGGATCAGCGGGCTCTGCTCCTGCATCCTGCGGATAAACTCAATGACATCGACATAACGCGACGTGGCCGTGAAATCACTCGCCTCGGCAACGGTCAGCGGGGCTTTTCCCTGATCACCGTGGACGGATAAGCTGCCGAGAAAAACAATCGATACAACAAGCAGGCTGAGCATGATCTTCTTTTTCATGATTTTTTCCTTTCGATTTCTCCACCGGCAAGCGGTGGAAAATTGAGTGTATAAGAATTGTTCCGCCCAGTCAATTCTGGAGTTATGGTCTGGAGTTATGGTCTTTTTATTCTGAGGATTCACATTCTTCCCGTGAGAGATTACAATAAACATGACAGGGAAGAAACAGTGTTCGGCGTACGCGGAGAAAAAGAAAAGGCCCTCCTGGCTAAGATGGAAGAACTGGGTATTGCAGAAAAGGATATCAAGGAGAAGTTCATCCGGTCCTCCGGCAAGGGCGGCCAGCACGTCAATAAGGTCTCCACCGCTGTCTATCTCAAGCACCTCCCCACCGGCATCGAGGTCAAATGCCAGCAGGAACGGTCCCAGGCTCTCAACCGGTTCCTGGCACGGCGCATCCTGGTCGCAAAGATCGAAGCCACAATTCAGCACAAGAGGGCGGAAGAGGAACAGCGCATCGCCAAGATCCGCCGCCAGAAAAGAAAACGCTCCAAGCGTGCCAAGGATAAAATGCTGGATAACAAGAAGAAACAGTCCGACAAGAAGCAGGCCCGCACCTTCAAGCCCGGCCCGGACGATCTAGCCTGATCCTATT
Organism: Candidatus Aminicenantaceae bacterium; assembly: GCA_041821525.1. Lineage (GTDB taxonomy): Bacteria > Acidobacteriota > Aminicenantia > Aminicenantales > Aminicenantaceae > JAUXEH01. Next base: position 5,746 of record JBGUED010000118.1, read on the forward strand.
CTGCCAACTGTACAAGTGCGTGCAGGAGCAGGTCCGTACCTTTCTCCAGGTCTTCCCAGAGGATGTTTTCCTGCGGCGAGTGGCTGACTCCGTTCTCGCAGGGAATAAAGACCATGGCGGAATCTGTGACCGAAGACAGGATCTGGGCATCGTGGCCTGCGCCGCTGGGGAGCGTCATGTAGGGATATCCCAATTGTTCGCTGGTGTCTTTGAGAAGCTTTAATAGCCGCTCGGGAGCACGGACCGGTTCGGTCTCGTCCATGGTCTTGGCATTAAACGTCAGGCCCCGTGTCATGGCTGTATCCAGGGCCTTGGACGTGAGCGTCTTTTTCAGTTCACGAAGGGTTTCCCCTGATGTGCTCCGGAAATCCATGGTAAACTCCGCGCCCCCGGGTACAATGCTGAAGGTCCCGGGATAGAGCTGCACCCGCCCAAAGGTGAGCATGCTGCCGTAGTGCTGAGTGGCCACATACTGTGTGCTCTTCAGGGCGAAATCCGCCAGACCCAGGAACGCGTCCTGCCGCAGTTCAAAGGGTGTGGTGCCGGCGTGCCCGGCCTTGCCCGTTAAGCAGCACATCCAGTAGTTCTTCCCCGCGATGACGTCCACGATCCCGATTGTTCTCTCCTCGGTCTCAAGGACTGGGCCCTGCTCGATGTGGAGTTCCAGAAAGGCCTCGAGCTCCGGCTGGTCTGCTGCGGCCTGCAGGATACTGTCCAGGGAATATTCCGTGTTCTTCAGAATGTCTTTCAGAGGCACACCAAACTGTGTCAGGCTCTTCTCCAGCGCCTCCCGGACCAGTGTCCCAGTAAAGGCGCGCGAGCCGAGGAAATCTCCGACCAGGTTACCCTCCTCGTCCGTGAAGGCGGCCACTTCGAGGGGCTTGGACACGGGGATGCTCTCTTCCCTGATCCGTCGCAGGCACTCCAGCGCAGACAGGACGCCCGCCGGTCCATCGAATTTCCCTCCGTTGATTACGGAATCGATATGAGACCCGGCCATCACGGTCCGGCCCTCACCCGGCATCCTGCCGAAGATGTTGCCGGCGCCATCCACACGAAGCTCCAGACCCGCGCTGCGGAACCGGTCCTTCAGCCACTCGCGCGCCTCCAGATCGGCTTTACTGAATGAAGGGCGGCTGACTCCGCCCTCTTCGGTGGCGCCGATCTCCCCCAGTTCGAGGATGTCCTGGCGCAGCCTCTCGATGTCGATTTTTATGCTTGTGTCCACAATAATGTTCCTGAAAACAGAGAT
>JBGUED010000119.1:0-6939 GCA_041821525.1 Candidatus Aminicenantaceae bacterium
GGAGGCGACCTGTCCCAGGTTCTCCAGCACGGCATCCACCTGTTCCAAGGTCTGGTTGAACCGCTCCATGCTCTCCTGCCCGGTCTGCGAGACACGGCGCGTATCCTGCTGCGCCGCGGCCATAAAGCGCCTGAGTTCGTCGCCGGCCTCACCCAGGCGCAGGATCTGCTGGTTGTACATGGCCACATCCAGCCGTTCGATCTGATCCTTCATCCGGTTCACGGCCTCGACTGTGCCGTCCAGGGATTCACTCACCTTCTTGATGACCACATCCAGCTCACCCGTCTCGAGCTTGTCCTTGGCCGTCGTCAGGATTTTGGCCGCCATGGTCATGAGATCCTTGTTCTCACCCTTCACGACCGCCCCTATCTCCAGAAGCTTCGAGGACTGCCCCGGCTGTATGGTGATGGCCTTCTCTCCCAGGAGATTGAAGGTGGAGATCTCGACGCGAGAGTCCTCAGGAAACCGGTACTGTTTCTTGATGTCGACTGTCACCCGCACCGAGTCCTCTCTGAACTCGATCTCTTTGGTCCATCCTACCCGGTAGCCGCGCATGTAAACTGGAGACATATCGTTGAGTCCGACCACGTCGTCGAACTCGACATAATACCGATAGTCCGAACTGAGGATCACGGCTTTCCCGGACAGCCAGAGCAGGCTGACCAGGAAGATCATCAGGGCGAGAAAAACGATCAGACCCGGGATAAAACCCTTATTTTTAGTGCTCATCATCGACTCCCGTGGAATACAGGCGGCGGAGCATGTCGGCGGAGACCTGCTCCTTCGTCCCCGTGAACACAACCTCTCCGTGCCGCAAAAGCGCCACCCGGTCCGCGACCCTCTGCATGAGCGAGATGTCATGCGTCACGATCACGGAGGTAGCGCATACCTGCTTCTTGAGCAGTTCTATGAGATCTATCACTTTCTCCACATTCCCCTCATCCAGGCCCACGGTGGGTTCGTCATAAAAGATCACGCGGGGCTCCTGGAGGATGGCGCGCGCTATAGCCACCCTCTTCTGCATCCCGCCGCTGAGCTCCTCGGGGAACTTCTCCAGGGAAGTGTGGTCGAGGCCCACAAACTGAATGGCAGCCTGCACCCGCGTGTCGATCTCCTCCGCGGACATCTTTTTGTGCATGTGCAGATAGAGGCTGAGGTTGTCGCGGACGTTCAAAAAATCGAAGAGGGCATTGGCCTGGAACACGAAGGCCATGTTTTCCTGCACCCGGCGGAATTCTCTCTTCGAGAGTGTTAAAATATCCCGGTCCTGGTAGAACACCTGACCGGAATCCGGCTCGAGCAGCCGGATCATGGTCTTGATGAGGACTGTCTTTCCCTGGCCGCTGGGCCCGAGGATCACGACCGTCTCACACTCGCCCATGTCCAGAGAGACGCCTTTGAGGACCGGCCGTCCGTCGAAGGATTTGGAGAGGCCTCGGACCCTGATCACAGCAGCAGCGCTCCCAGGTAGTAGTCGAAAAGCACGATTAGGACGGCCGAGACGACCACGGCATTGGTCGAGGTGCGCCCCACTCCCGCTGCCCCTCCGTGGGTCTTCAGCCCGAAATAGCTTCCGATCAAAGCGATCCAGAAGCCGTAGGTCGCCGGCTTTATGAAGTTGCCGAAGTAGAGCTCAAACGGTCGGAAATTCATCTTCAATCCGCTGACGAACTCGGACGGCGACACCCACTGCGTCATGTGGCAGGCGACAATATACACGCTGAACAGGGCGATGAGGTTGGCGAAGATGGTGATCACGGGCAGCATGATCAATCCTGCTGTCACGCGCGGCAGGATCAGAAAGCCCACGGGATCGAGCGACAGGGTCTGCAGGGCATCGACCTGCTCCGTGATCTTCATGCTGCCGATCTCAGCCGCCAACGAGGCGCCCAGCTTTCCGGCCAGAACGAGAGCCAGGACCATAGGACAGAGCTCCAGGATGGTGCTTTTGAAGATGACGTTGATGGTATAGGTGCGGGGCACGATAGGCGTCGACTGATAGGTGGCCTGGATCATGGCCACCAGCCCCACAAAAACCGCAATGACCGCGGCGATCGGGAGAGTGCTGATGGAGAAGACATAGAGCTGCTTGAAGATCTGCCTCCGATAGAACCACGCCGTGGGTATGGATCTGAGCGTGTTGAGAAAGAGGGTAAAAACCTCCCAGATTGTCTGGAAAAAATCGATGACCTTGAGTCCCAATCTTGTGATCATGGCTGTCCCGATAGGAGGCCAATATACCATAAACGGGCTGAATAGGCACGGACGCCGGGCTTCGATACGGTCTCGCTCGCTATTCCATCGAGTTTTGCATATAATAGCCTCTTTCTGCCGGGATCATTCCCATAAATCTCTTAAGGATTGAACCGGTTCGAGGAACTTGATGGATAAAATTGTCGTATACCAAATAATACCCACCAAGAAGAGGAGAACATGAAACAAAAACGAAGCCTGGTTGTGCTGGGCGTATGGCTGATGTGCACGGCCGTGTTGGCTGCACAGGTTGCGGTCGACTTCGACCGCTACCATACTCCCGCGGAAGTGGACAAGGCCCTGGCGGATTTTGCCCGGGCAAACCCTCAGGTCACAAGACTGCACCGGCTGGCCGACAGCCCGGGAAACAGGGGCGTGACCCTGATCGAGATCGGACCGGAGACGGGCCGTGAGAGCAAGGCCCTGCCGGCGGTGATGGTGACGGCCAACATGGAAGGGACCGTGCCCATCGCCACAGAGGCCGCCCTCTTCCTGATCCAGGAACTCCTGAGCAATCCCGAGGCCCGTAAGGACAAGACATGGTATGTACTGCCCTGCGGCAACCCGGATGCGGCGGCCGGTACCTTTGCCAAACCCCTGAAGCTCAACCCGCGGAACGCCCGCCTCTACAACGACGACATGGACGATCGTACCGACGAGGACGGGGTCGACGACCTGGACGGCAACGGCCTCATCACCATGATGCGCGTCAAGCATCCCGAAGGCGAGTGGATGCCCATCGAAGGAGAACCGCGCCTCATGAAGAAGGCGGACAACAGCAAGGGTGAAAAGGGCATCTACAAACTCTACACCGAGGGCATCGACAACGACGCAGACGGGCAATACAACGAGGACGGCCCCGGAGGCGTCAACGTCGGCATCAACTTCCCGCACCTGTTCCAGTTCCACACCAAGACCGGAGGGACCTGGGCCGGGAGCGAGCAGGAGAGTTTTCACCTCATCAAATTCATCAACGAACACCGCGAGATAGGCCTGACCTTCTGTTTTGGAGCCACCAATTTCTTTATGACCCCGCCTCGCGGAGGCCGCCAGGGATCAGCGGACATGACCAAGATCAAGGTCCCTGACAGCATGGGTGAAATGCTCGGGATCGACACCTCCCGGACCTACACCATGCAGGAGATCATGGATCTGGTGCAGCCCCTGGTGCCCCCGGGCATGGAAGTCACCGAAGCTATGCTGGCCAGCTTCCTGGGACTGGGGGCGGTGGTCAATCCGCTGCCCGAGGACCTCAAGTTCTACACCGAGCTCTCCGAGAAATATAAGGAGTTCCTGAAGGAAAACACGCTGGACGCCAAGCGCCAGGACACGGCCGCTGCCAAGGAAGGAGGCTTTGAACTCTGGGCCTACTACCACCTGGGGCTCCCCTCCTTTAGCCAGGATTTCTGGACCCTCCCCGAAGTCAAAGAGGAGAAAGAGGACGAACCGGATATCACTCCCGATAAGCTGGAGACAATGTCGAACGAGGAGTTCATCGCCCTGGGCGAGGAAAAGATCGGCGAATTTTTGAAATCTGTGGGCGCGCCGGACAATTTCAATGCTGCGCAGGTCATCGAGGCCTTGAAGGGCGGCATGATGGACACCAAGCGCATGGCGGCCATGCTGCGCCAGATGCCCAAACCCAAGAGCAAGGAGGGGGCCGATCCCATGGAGAAGGCTCTGCTGGTCTTCAGCGACGCGGAACTGGAGGGCAAGGGATTCATCCCCTGGAAGCTCTTCCAGCACCCCACACTGGGAGAGGTCGAGATCGGTGGCGCCGTCCCCTTTACCGATAACACGCCGCCCCCGGGGATGCTCGAGACCCTGCTTAAGGGGCAGGTCCCCTGGGTGTTCGAGATCGCGGGGAAGATGGCACGTGTCCAGATCGCCAAGACCGAGGTCGAATCCTTAGGGAGCGGAGTATACCGCATCGAGGTCTGGGTGGAGAACACCGGCACCCTTCCCTATCCCACGGCCATGGGCCAGCGCAACACCCGCATCCTGCCGGTGGTCGTGACCCTGGAAGGCCAGGGCGTCAGCATCGTCCAGGGCAAACCCCGGATGCTGATCAAGTCCATCGACGGTCACAAGAGTGGAAAAGTCAGCTGGATCATACGGTCCGGTGGGGCCAAGTCGATCACGGTCAAGGCCTCTACCCGGATCGCCTGGGAAGACACCAAGACCGTGACGCTGGGAGGCTCCCGATGAAGAAACGGACCTTTATATCGATACTGACCCTGATCCTTCTGGTCTCAGGGATGCACGCTCAGGCGGCCGAGGTTAAGATCTCGGTCCCCCTCACCTTTGACAACTACTACAGCTACGAAGAAGCAGTGGAGGCCCTCAAGGCGCTGCATCAGGCTTTCCCCGAGCTCACCAAGCTGGACCTGGTCGGCAAAAGCGAAGAGGGACGAGCCATCTACTGCATGACTGTTAACAATCCCAAGACCGGGAAAGAGCTGGAAAAACCCGGGATCTACGTGGACGGCAACATCCACGGCAATGAGATCCAGGCCACCGATGTGGCACTCTACATGCTCAACTACCTCCTGACCAAATATGGGGAAAACAAAGAGGTCACCGCCATGGTAGACCGCAACTGTTTCTATGTGATCCCCATGGTCAATGTGGACGGGCGCTGGCATTTCTTCAACGACGCCAACGACCCGAGCTCTAACCGGGGGCTGCGGCGGCCCAAGGACGACGACCGCGACGGGCTGATGGACGAGGACTTCCCCGATGATCTGGACGGCGATGGCAACATCACCACCATGCGCATGAAGGATCCCTTCGGCCGGTTCAAGGCGGATCCTGAGGATCCCCGCCTGATGATCCCGGTCAAGCCGGGAGAAATGGGCGAATGGACCGTGCTGGGATCAGAAGGACTGGACAACGACGGCGATGGACGGGTCAATGAGGATTCCGAAGGTTTTGTAGACGGGAACCGCAACTGGGGATTCGACTGGATGCCCGAGTACGTACAGATGGGCTCCGGCGACTATCCCTTTTCCGGGATCGGCCTCAAGGCCATTGCTGAATACATCATGCAGCGCCCCAACATCTGCGTGGCCTATGCCATGCACAACACCGGGGGCATGTACCTGCGGGGCCCCAGCCAGAAGAGCCTCGGAGAATACCCTCCTCAGGACATCGCCGTCTACGACTACCTGGGAAAGCAGGCCGAGCGTATTGTTCCGGGCTACAACTACATGATCGGCTGGAAGGACCTCTACGGCACCTACGGGGATTTTGTGGAGTGGATGGTCGGCAGCTTCGGAGTGTACGGTTATGTCGTCGAGCTGTTCCAGTCCCAGACCGAGACCTTCACGACCCGGGAGGAGGAGAAGCAGGCTGCGCCGGGCCAGACAGGGCTGAGCGCCGTGATGAACGAGAGCAATGCCACGGCCCGGGAGCGTCTCAAGTTCAACGACAACCTGGCCATGGGGGAGCTGCACAAGCCCTGGACGTCCTACACCCATCCCACCTACGGCGAGATCGAGATCGGGGGCTGGGTCAAGTTCAGTTCCCGGTTGTCGGCCCCCTTCATGCTCAAAGACCTGGTGCACCGCAACGCTATGGCTATTCTGTTCGCGGCCAAACACACGCCGCAGATCTCGCTGGAGACTTTCGAGGTCAAGAAGCTGGAAAAGGACCTCTACCGGGTGAGGGCCCGGCTGATCAACTCCAAAGCCATTCCCACAATGAGCACCTATTCCCAAAAGAAAAATATCTACCCCAAGGACACGCTGAAGGTATCGGGAAAAGACGCCCGCGTCGTGGCCGGCGGTACGCTCATCGACAAGTACCGGGATCAGGTGATCTACAAAGAGCACCGGCCTGGGATCCAGTTCCTGGCGGTCCCCGGCTTTGGAATTGTGGAGTACCAGTTCCTCATCTCAGGGAAGGGCAGCGTATCCCTGGACTATGAGTCCCGCTGGGCCGGAAGGATCACAAAGACCGTAGAATTGAAATAGACCGCCCGGATCGGAAGCTGGGGCGTGACTGTTCGGGCCCGGCGCCACTCTCTGAAGGCCATGTGGCTGCAGGAGGGAAGCTCCCGTGTCATGGCCCATCATGGAGTTCAGTTCAATCCGCGGGTATAGGAATCTAGCAGAGCCCCAGAAGGGCATGTGAGTCTGGACAGAGCGGATTTTAGCTGATCTCTTCAGTCAGCTCCAGGAACCGCTTGTAGGGAATGGCGGTCCAGCTTTCTGCGGCGAAAGCACCATTTGAGAGGCTGATGAGCGAGACCTTGGCGGCCGTCTCCTCGTCCGGTGCCTCGTAGATGTCCAGAAAATCAAAGTCTCCCAGCAGGGCATAGTGGGCGACAAACTTGACCTCTGGACATTTCTGCTTGACCTCATCCAGCCAGGCCCGTCCGAGCCTGGCCCTGGCCTTTAGCTGACTGGCGACTTCAGGAGACAGCTTTGTCATAAGGATGAAAGTCTTCATCCTGTCCTCCTTCGAATGGTATGAAAGTACCTACTCCATATTCTGAGTCCGGCAGCGCCGATTGTCAACTGCTGGGGGACGTCCCCCCAGGGGACACCCTAGATTCGAGCAGGTTAAGGGCTGGACCTCTAAGATCCACCCAAACGTACTAGGGTGTCCCTTGGGGGGACGTCCCCTAGTTGATTTCAAAGTCGTCGGCGTCCAGGGCCACCTGGAAATTCTCGCGGAAATCCA
>JBGUED010000120.1:0-6917 GCA_041821525.1 Candidatus Aminicenantaceae bacterium
TTCCTGTTTTTCCGTGAGCTCAGGGGCGACGAACCGCTTGATCAGGTCTCCCACGACTAGAGTGGCGCTCCCGACCAGGAGAGCGGAAGCGGTTGAGACATCGGCGGCCCAGAGGCCGGCCAGGACCAGGCCTGCGATCACCGGGCTCAGGCTCAGCACCGTACGGGGCAGGGCTTCGGTGGGAATGATGCCGGGGTGCAGGACGGTCGCGGCCAGGCCGATGACAGCACTGATGAAACCCACCGGCAGGATGATCAATCCTCCCAGGATAAAGCCCTTTCTGGCCGCGGCCGCATCCTTGGCTGCGAAGCTGATCTGAACCACTGACTGAACTGAGAATGTCATGGTGCACATCACCACAAACCAGGCGAGGATGAGCCCCCAGCCGATCCCTCCCAGATCAAAACCGGGATTGTCCGCGGGCAGCCTGGAAACAAGCTCTCCCAAGCCCCCCACCTCCCTGATGGCCAACGCCGCTCCCAACACCATGCCGGCATAGATGAAGATCACATTGATGATATTGGTCAGGCCCGCGGCCCAGAACCCGCCTATCAAGGTGATCCCGACAAATACCACAGCGGTGACGAACATTCCCGACTGGAAGCTGAAGACATCCGGAAGAAGCGAGGACAGGATCGCTCCCCCGGCCACATATTGGAGCGCGGTGATGACGATCTGCAGGAGCAGCTGCCCGAAGACACCTATAATCCGCCCTGAGGTGTTGTAATGCCTCTCGAAAAGTTCGGGAAGCGTGCTGACTTCCATACGCCGGTAACGGCTCGCCGCCACCAGACCGACCAGCACCGCCCCTAGGGCCCAGGCCGCGTTATACCAGCCCGCTGACAGGCCGGAACCGTACGCACTCTCCGCAACCCCCAGGGTGGAGGCTCCTCCCACCGCCAGCCCCGTTAGCAGAGGGGCCACCACCCAAAAGGGCAGCCCGCGGCCCGCAAGCAGATACCCGATCATCCCGCCCCGGCTGAGGCGGCGGGAAAACCAGGTGATCACAAAAAGAAGGAGAATGTAGATGCAGACGATGCTTAACGGGATCCAGTTCATTCTTCCGAGGTACTGCGGCTCCTACAATTTAAGGCGGGCATCGACAACCACCGCGCCCTTCCCCTTTTCAAAAGCCAGGACAGGATTCAGATCCATTTCATCGATCTCAGGAAAGTCAGAAGCCAGCTGGGATAACCGGGTCAGAATCTCCTCCAGCTTTTCCACATCCACGGCTGGTTCGCCCCGCGTCCCCTCCAGCACCGGATACCCCTTGATGGATCGGACCATGTCCCGGGATTCCTCCAATGCCAGGGGAGCCAGACGGAATTGGACGTCCTTCATGACCTCGACCAGGACTCCTCCCAGGCCGAACATGATGGTGGGAACCAGGCCTTCATTTCCCTTGACTCCCAAAATCACTTCTTTGCCGCCGGCCAGGTATTCCTGAAGGATAAAACCGGGTTTTTCCTTCTCGAACCGGGCGGCCATATCTTTAAAAAGAGTCAAGAGAGTCTTTTCGTCCTTTATATCGAGGGCAACCCCGCCCACATCCGTCTTATGGATGATCTCTTCCGCATCCACCTTGAGAACGACCGGATACTGCATCGTGGCGGCGGCGCTCTTCAGGTCCTCCTCGGTTCGGACCTGGACCGTCCGGGCCGTGGGAATGCCGTAGCAGCGCAGCAGCTTGTAGACATCGCCCTGGGGCAGGAACCGATCTTTCCTGCGGTGGCGGCCGATGATCTCTTCGGCCTGGTCCTTGTCGACTTCGAAGGGCGTGAACTCGGGTGTCCCTCTCTGCAGGATCTTCCCGTATTCTGTCATTGAGGAGAGCACCTTGGAAGCTGTCTCTGGGTAATCATAGACCGGGATCCCGCTTTCCCTGATCAGGCGGATGACCTCATCCCACTTCTCAATGGTCATCACGACACAAACGACGGGTTTCTCGGCCGTTTTTCCGATCTCACCGAGCCGGCGTGCCACTCCTTCGCAGTCAACGAAAGGGGGTGTGACAAAATTAAGCAGGAGAGAGTCCATGTTCGGGTCTTTGAGGAGGGCCTCCACCGTGCCTCCATACTGATCCGGGCCGGCCGTGGCCACCACATCCACGGGATTTGAGATAGTGGCTTCTGTAAACAGGATATGACTCAGGGTTTCCTTTGTCTGAGGGCTCAACTCGGCCAGTTTCATGCCGGCCGAGATGCATTCATCCACAGCGATGATGGCCGGGCCTCCTGTATTGGTGATGATGACCACGCGCTCTCCCATTGGTATGGGCTGTGTGGAAAATCCCATGGCGGCATGGATCATTTCCTCCTGGGAGTGAAAGCGCAGCACGCCGCTTTTCTGGAAGATCACTTCGGTCAGAGTATCCTGTTCGATCAGAGAACCCGTATGCGAGGCCACGGCCACCGCACCCTCCGAAGTCTTCCCTGTCTTCAAAGCCAGGATAGGCTTTTTCGGGGTTATGCTGCGGGCCACTTCCAGAAATCCCGCGGGATCCTTAAGGGTCTCGATATGGGCCATGATGACTTTTGTCTCCTCATCCTGGCCGTAATATTCAATGATCTCATTCATGCTTACATCGGCTTCATTGCCGAAGCTGGAGTACATCCTGAGCCCCATGCCTGCCTTGTAGAGGTGCAGCTTCAGCGTCTCCCCCACTCCTCCGCTCTGGGCAACGATGGAAATGTTCCCGGGGCTCATAGGGACAAAGGTGAAATTTGCGTAAACCGAGACCGAAGGATCTGAGTTCTGTATTCCCTGAGAGTTCGGCCCATAAATGCGCATGCCGTATTTGTGGGCGATCTCTACTATATGCTTTTCCAGCTTGAGCCCCTCCTCACCCACTTCCTTGAAACCGGCCGTGTGCACGATGGCGAACTTAACCCCCTTTTTGCCGCACTCCTCGATAATATGCGGGACCAGGGTATTCTTTATGGAAATATTGACCAGGTCCACCTCATCCGGGATATCACCGATAGAAGGGTAGGCCTTGAAGCTCTTGATGGCCGCAGATTTTGGATTTATGGGGTAGATGGGACCCTTGAATTCATGGTCGAGCAGGTTCTGCATGACGATATGACCGATGCTCAGCGGATTGTTGGAAGCGCCGATAATCGCCACCGATCTCGGTTTGAACAGTGCATCAAGCATTCGAATCTCCTTTGGTTTCTAACGCGAAGTGAGCCGCTCCTAAGGCCCCCGTCAATTGAGGAAGGGGCGGCACAAAGACCTTCTTACCCAGTTTTTCCTCGAACATTTTGACCAGAAAGGGATTGTGCGCCACAACCCCCCCACTCATCACCAGGTCATTCTCCAAGGGATCCATTTCCATGGCCCTTTTGATAACGGAGTCGAAGATGCCCTTGATAAGATCCGCGACCTCAACTCCCTCCCTGATCTTGGCCAGTATTTCTGTGGCCGTGAACACGGTGCAGTAGCTCCCCAGCTGCACGTCCTTTTCCGATTGTTCGGCGAAGCCGTTCAGCTTCTCCAACGGAAGCTTGAGGCGGTAGGATATTTCTTCCAGAAATGCCCCGGTTCCCGCCGCGCATTTCCGGTTCATCTTGAAGCCGGTCCTGTGTCCAGACGCACTGACCCTGATGACCTTGCTGTCCTGGCCGCCGATGTCGATCAGAGTATGGGCGTGGGGAAAATGATAGAAGCTCCCCTTAGCATGACAGCTTATTTCGGTCTTGGATCCATCGGAGAAAGGGACATTTCTCCTCCCGTATCCTGTGCTCACCACGACATGACCGTCACGGCCGGCCCCTTTGATTCCGGCTCGCGATTCTTCAAATACCCTCTCAGCTGCACCCACAAAATCCGCACCGGAATCCACCACGGCATAACCCAGGACATTCTTATCCCCATCGATGATGATGGCCTTGGTGGTGGAGGCGCCGACATCAATTCCCACAAAAAGTGTCATGGACAGTCCGGTTACGGTTTTCCTTATGTGGCTTCCAGCTGCTCGATGAAGGCCTCGATATTGGTCTTAGCCTGTTCTTCTGAGTAACAGCGCAGGTCATTCAGATCGCCGTTTATGGTCAGAGTAGGAATACCCAGCTTCTTCTCCAGCCTCTCCGGCATCCCATAGCGGTTATTGGAATTGTTGGGGCAGGTCTTGGCATCATGGAATAGAATGCCGTCGACCTTGTATTTGTGGACCATGTCCTGGATGTAGGCTTCTTTGTAACTCTCATCCCTGACGATGAATATTTCTGTATACGCACGGGCCATACTCATGAAAGGATCCTCAGGATCGAAGCTGTCGAATATCCAGCTGTTGCAGTAGGTTGACACGACAACCGCTGTATTGAGCTCGATGAAAAATTCCGCCAGGTCTCGCAGCTTCCCCCAGATCGGCATGCCTTCCCAGTAGAGGCGGTACTTTTCCTCGGATACAGCCCCCTCCTTTTGCTCGACCCTGTCTTCCAGCTCGCGAAGCAGCACCCGGTAATACTCCAGGGCCGTCTCCGATCCCCGCAAAACCACGGCTGGACCCATATGGATAGTCTCATCAAAAAAACTTATCGGGGCAGGGACCGAGGTGTTGGTCTCCAGGATCTTCTTCCACATTTGAGTACATTCATAGGAGAGGGCCAGGGTCTGTCGGAGTTTGTCAATGTCGAACGAGTTTCCCGATATTTTTTCAAGAGTGGGAATCAAGGCCTTGATCTGCTTTTCAATGCTGGTCAGCATGTCTTGCGTGATCTCGCCGACGTTGCGGTACGTGGATATTCCCAGCGCAGGGACCTTGAACTCTCTGGAATACCAGGAAAGCCAGTCCTGGACATCACGGCACTGATTGGTGTTATAGACCAGAACGTCCGGCCTGGGAATGCCATCGATCCCCTCATAGGCCCGGGAAAGAGGTGTCTCATTCTTCAAAAAGGCCCCGACATCACTGGTCAGGTACGAACAGATATCCGGGGAATAGCCTACGGCATTGGCCGCCGGGATGTACTGGCTGGCGCCTCGGGTAGCACCCAGCATGGCCCCATGATTTTCCGGATAATAGACCAGGAATCCCAGACTCAACAGCAGTTCCGCGGGTCCCACACTCGTACACCATGCAACCTTGGGAGTTCCCGCTTTCGAAGCCCGGTCCAATTCATAAAAGTAGTCGGCCATAAGCTTTCGCATAAGACCTGTGGCCTGAATCTTCTTGATGGAAGCTCTCTTTTCCTCGCTCATGCTCCCTCCTATATTTTACCGGCCTTTATCCCTTTCTGCTCCAGGCCCTTTATCAGGGCGGTGATCATTCTGTTGTAGGAAACTGGGACATTCAGTTTCTCCCCGTATTCCACGATCTTCCCGTTCATGAAGTCGATCTCTGTCCTTTCTCTATTCTCCACATCCAGCAGCATGGAGGGCTTGTGATAGCCTCCCTTTTTGAGATAGGACATGGCGCTTTCAAAGAAATCGTCCGCGAATTGAACGCCGGCCTTCATCCCCACTTGGATACCCTCCTTAAAGAGGCTTTCCACCATCAGCCGCAGCGGAGAATAATCCATGACGTCTTTCATTGTGAGGCCGGTGGCGGCGGAGATCGGGGCCAGGCTGGCGTTCAGGATGACTTTTTCCCACTCAGATTTTTTGATGTTCTCGGTGAACTTCGTTTCAAGCCCCGCTGCAGACAGGAACTCCGCCAGTTCTTCGGCTTGTGCCCGATTCCCGTTCGGCATTGTCCCGATGTAATTGGGGCGGTTGAAAAATGTGACCTCTGCTTCAGTATCCGAATTCATCAGTCCCGCATAGTTGTTGATATTCCTGAACACATTCTCTGTTCCAAAGACCTGGGCTATTTGGTCTTGGTTATCGAGTCCGTTCTGGTAGATAACGAGCTTGCAGGATGGAGAGACCAGCTCGCGGATCTCAGATGCCACCTGCATGAGGCTGTAAGTCTTGGTGGCGATAAAAATCGCGTCCAATTTTTCGGGGATATCGCCGGCGGAGAAAAGAAATTTTTCGGGATAGACCGTGAACCCGCCGATGATCTGGTTTCTTGGGTCCTTGACCGTGAGTCCTTGCTTTTGAATGGAAAGGAGGCGCCTTCTAAGAAAATCCACGAGTATGACGTCCACTCCCGCTTTTACAAGATGGGCACTCAGGATACTTCCCATTGGCCCGATCCCGATGACGGCTATTTTCGCCATGGTTCCTCCTGTATAATCGGTCTGGTGTGTACAAACGTCGACGGATTCTTATTAATTTACAAAAACCGGAGTTTGTCAAGGTCAATCTGGGGCCGCCCCATGATTTTTAGAATCGAGTGTGATACATTTGGCTTGAATGTCATATGCTGCAGGGAGGATCGAGATGACGAAGCTGCTTTCCAGAAACGACGTGATGCAGGTCCTGGATATGAAGGACCAGATTGAAATACTCAACCTGGCGTTCGAAGACCTGGCCGAGGACCGGGCGGTCATGCCCCAGCGCACGCCTATCACATCTCCCGAATACGGCGGGCTGGCCCTCTTCATGCCCGCCTATCTCAAGGGGATGGGGGCTCTGGGCGCCAAGGTCGTCACGGTCTACAAGGACAACCCGGAAAAATACAACGTCCCTACCGTGCTCGGCACCATCATCCTGCTCGATCAGAAGACCGGAGCCCCGATCGCCTTGATGGACGGAGGCTACCTGACTGCCATGCGCACAGGGGGGGTGGCAGGCCTGGCCACCAAAGTGCTGGCCCGGGAAGATGCCAGGGTGCATGCCCTGTTCGGCACAGGGGGAATGGCCCGCACGCATGCCTGGGCAGTCGACTGCGCACGAGACATCGAGAAGCTCATCCTCTTTTCGCTCGATCCTGCCGAGAAACAGGAAGCCTTCCGGGATTCGCTCAAGGAGATCATTGATTGCGAGATTGTGGTCTCCCATGATCCGGCGCAAGCGGTAGGCGACGCAGA
>JBGUED010000121.1:0-6904 GCA_041821525.1 Candidatus Aminicenantaceae bacterium
GTCCTGGACCGGGGAGGAGATCCTGAAAGAGATCCAGGAGCTGCTGCGCCCCGATGCCGTCCTGGGCAACTCGGAGTTCCGTGCCACAGTTGCCGACATGGCCGAGATCAGCCGCGAGGCGCGGTCGTTCTTCCAGATCCTGACGGGCGACCAGGAAGGGGAGAGGGATCTGGGCGAATTGACCTACATGAAGAACAAGCTGCTGGTGGACTATGTCGGGCTTACCACCCGTTTGCAGACCCTGCGCCAGGCGGATGAGCTGAGACTCCTGGATCTCGCCCGTTATCTGGACGGGCAGGACGGTCAGAACCTCGTGTTCATGTTCTATGAGAAGAAACTTATCCCTCTACTCGACCCCTATCTGTGGGAACGGCTCGTGAACATGCTCGACACCACCCAGTATACCCAATCCCTCATCGAACAGCAGCTCCTGTCCAACACCAGGGAAGAGTACCTGGACCACAAAAAGATCGCGCAGGCCTTTGCGGACACTTCGACCTCCGTTCATTTCTTACACGTATCGCCGATCCAGGCGAATCTCCCGGATGTGTCCATGCGGGAAGCCGGAAGCCAGACCTTCAATGTCCTGGCCTCGATCTCCAACGCCACGGGCGGCTATGCGGCCAGCTCGACCAATCCGGAGGAGCTCTTCAAGTCTGCGCTCGCGGCTTCCGAGAACTACTACCTGCTCTACTACACACCCAGGGATTACACCGGAGACGGGAAGTTCAAGTACATCAAGGTGGATGTCAAGCGCCAGGGAACCAAAGTTACCCACCGCATGGGTTACTTTGCGGATTAAATAGATGAATGAGTATTTAATGGCCCCCCTCCCGGGAAAATAAACCCCATAGCCCTAAGCCTTGAAAATTTTGCCCGGGCGAGCAGCTTGTCGAGAGAGGCCTGTCCCGGATCTGGGATTTTGCGTGGATTCGTCCGGGAATGTGTTCCTCCTGGCTTATTCTACGGAGAAGGATTTTGTATACAAGTTCGATCCGGAAGGCCGATTTTTGAAGTCGTTCGTAAACAAGGGGCCGGGGCCCGGTGAGCTCCAGGACGCGCAGCGCCTGCAGATCAATGCCCGGGATGAGCTGACTCTGCGCGATCCCTCACGGAACAAACTGCAGGTATATGACACAGACGGGCGTTTTATTGAGGAAGTCTCACTCAGCCCGGATGTGCGGCACATAAATCGGCTCCCAGAAGGCAGCTACCTTATCTCCCGGTCTGTATCGGCACCCGAGGCATCCGGCGCGAGTTCCCTTGCCGTGGTCCTGTGCGATGCCCGGCTGAATGAGCTCAAGGAGCTGTCCCGGTATGCGCTGAGCGACAAGGATTTTCATGACGGTCCCATCGAGGGACGGATCGATGCCTTTTACTGGGCCGTGGACGAAGACAGGCTCTATGTCGGCACGGACAATCAGGGCTATGAGATCCTGGTCTTCGACCTGGCCGGGAACCTCCTCCGCAGGATCCGGAAAGATTACCTACCGGTCCCGTATCCCGAACAGTACAAGAAATCCTTTCGAGATGCCTGGAAGCGGCTGCCCCAGGTCAACATAGACTTCCCGCAGTATCTTCCACCCTTTCATACTTTTTTTACGGATGCGGAGGGACGGCTCTTTGTCCAGACCTTCGAACCGGGGAAAGATCCGGGCACCTGGATCCATGACATTTTCGATGCCGAAGGGGTCTTCATCGGCCGCCAGAGCCTCGAAATCGCATGGAGGGGGGGCTCGCTCGGCCTCTACGCCCATGCCCTGGAGCGGAACGGTCGCCTGTACTGCCTTCAGGCCAGGGAAGGCGGTTTTCACGCCTTGGTGGTTTATCTCATGTTCACTTAGTGATAGAATTCCCCGGTCATGATGGTGTCTTAATCAACCGGAGGGTAGCTTAGAATGAGACATATATCTCTGTTTGCGATCGTTCTGGCCTTAATGGCTGCAGCCTGCACTCCCGAGGCAGGATTCGAGGCCAGGATCGAGACCATCGATGGTGTGGAATGGATTCACAATCCAACATCCCCCCAATTTCCGGAGAGGTCGCTGACGCTGGAAGCAGACCTCACACTCGAGGGTCGGGATGGGGACGGGAACATCATCCTTTTCCGGCCATCCCGGTTCCGGGTCGGTCTGGATGACGACTTCTATGTCCTCGATTATGAAGACCAGACCGTCAAGATATTTGACCGGGACGGCGTATATCTCCGCTCCTTCGGCGGGAAGGGCGAAGGACCGGGCGAGTTCCAGAACGTCATCGATATGGACATCCTTCCTGACGGCCGATTCATCTTCCTCGACACGGCGACCCGGAGGACCAGCCTCTTCGATCCGCAGGGGATATTTCTGAAGAGCCACCAGTGGCGCGGATTCCGCATGGACATCCTGCTTCCCGGAGAGGAGTATTACATCGTGGATGAGACCGTATTCATGCAGCCCCCGCACTATACGGTCAAGAAGATCGACCTCGAGGGCAGTGAGGTCCTCTCCTTCGGCGAGTTCACCCCTCTCGGCATACGGATCGTGCGGGAGGGTGAAACGACCTATTCGCTCGTGGTACCGGCCCTTCCTTCCTCCAAATTTGCCTCCGATCCGCAGCGCCAGCGCCTGTATCACTGCCTGAACGAGCAATACCTGATTGAGGTCTTCGATGCCGAGGGGCGATTGTTCCGCAAGATCCAACGGCCCTACTCTCCGGTTCCCTTCACCCAGGAGGACGCTGATAAATTCTACGCCTCCCATGACCGCAATGCCGATAAGATGTACGGGAAACTGGCCCGACAGGTGGAACTCCCCCGCGTCAAGACCGTGACGGATCTTATGCTCGTGGATGACGCCGGAAACCTCTGGATCCAGACTCAGGAGAACCGGGAAGAGGGGGACCGTGTGTTCACCGCCTATGACATCTTCGATCCGGACGGGAGCTATGCCTTCAGGGTCTGGTTGAGCGTGGCCCCATCTCTTATCGTCGGGAAGAAGATATACACCCTGGAAACAGACGATGAGGGGTATCGGACTGTGAAACGGTATCGAATGGCCTGGTTGGACTGAGCGCTCCGCCTATAAGATGCCCACCTGCTGCTTGAAGTTTTGGATCTTTTTCTCCAGTTCCGCGGCCTTCAGTTTGCTGCTCTCGTCTTTGAGTGTGGGCTTCAGGTTTTTGAGCTCGTTCTCCAAACGCTGGACCCGGCGTATGGCCAGCTCCGCATCCGAGGTGGTGTCCATGCCTGTGGACCCGGCCATCCTCTCGGCGCCCAGAAGGCTGCGAGAGGCCTCATCGAATCTTTTCTCCAGATCGTGGATGATCTTTTCTTCGTCCGTCATGGGAACGTACAGGTAGGTATAGGCCAGGTATCCCGCTGCCGCCAGGATGAGGATGACGATCAGTGCTTTCATGACTTTTTCCCTCCATTTAGTCAGCTTAAGCCCGTTAAGATTGATTATAGGAAAGTCTTGGGCAAAATGCCAGCACCGTCGATGTACAATATCCCTCCGCCTGATCCGACTCAATAGAATGATACCCGTAACTTTCCATTGGTGTACAATCCGGGTAGAATAAAGGATTCAAGAAAGGCCCATGAAACAATCCGCGAGATGTGTGCTGGTCGCCGCTGTGATGGCGCTGCTGGCAGGCGTAACAGCCTGCGGCAAGAATCCCACTACGGCCCCGCCTGTCGATCAGGCCCCTCCAGCCAGGCAGCCCGCTATTTCGATCGTCTACAGCCCGACTTCGGGTGGAAAGGATACGGTTGTGACAGTGACCGTTACCATCAAAGACAACGCCCAGGAAGTCGGGGTCTTCGGAATGGACCTGACTTTCCCTCCCAAGATGTTCGATTATACCTCGGTGTCCAAGGGTAATCTGACTGGGAATTGGGCCGCCGTGGACGGCAACGAGGTCAGCGCGGGAAATCTGAAGATCGGGGGATTCAAGGGCTCTGGCACAGCGGTTGCGATAAACAGCAGCGGATCCATCGTGGTGATCACATTCAAGGTGAACGGCGCCGGCCTGAGCAATGGACAGCAGGGCCAGGTCTGCATCAAGAACTACACGGACGACATCACGGGGATCCCTCCGGAACCGGCCTGTGCCTCCTTCACCCTGACAGAATAGGTTCCTTGCCGAAAAGGCTTGCCAAGACGCACTGAATTGTCAATAATAATCCTTAGGTACACTAGCCAATCCTGAATATTTATTGAGGCGGAACCATGGAAATTACGGTTCGTGAAAAGGACGATGTCGCCATCCTGGATCTGAAGGGCGAGATCCGGCTGAGTGAGCATCCTGAACCCGTACTGCGGGATCATGTCAAACGCGAGATGGACAAAGGCAAGCGCAAGCTCCTTCTCAATTTTGCCGATCTGGAATTTATCGACAGCTCCGGCATCGGCGAGCTGGTAAGCAGCTATGTCTCGGTCAAGAATGCAGGTGGTAAGCTGCGGATTGCCCGCGTGCCGGACAAGATCATGCTCATCCTGAAGTACACCAGCCTTGGGAACATCATTGAGGTATTCGATGATGAGGCCTCGGCGCTTGAGGATTTCAGCTGAGCGAACGCCTGAGCGGTGCCTTCCCTTTCCAGTTGTCTCAGCCCCGTTCAGTTTATGTCTGACACTGCCGGTCAGAGTGTTTGTCCCCCGGCAGGTGGACCCCCCTGAATCCTGAGCCTCTCCTATTCAGGTCTTTTTCTGCGAGAGCTCTTCAATTTTTTAAGGAATGGCTTGTAGAGGAAGCTGTGCTCATCCAGGGAACAGAGCCGTTGGAACATGGAACGCGTGACAGTCACTGCCAGGATCTCCGGAGGCAGGTGCTGGCGCATGGCGATATCTGTGGCCCCGATCGCAGCCTGGGGGAGGGACAAGTCCCGGAAAGGCGCCAGTTCCATACAGCCTGACCCGAAAGGTGCTATCAGAGGCGGCGGATCATCCGGAGCGCTGTGGTAATGCGCGCCGTAGACCAGGGCCGAGAGCTGGTCGGCGTCGATAAAAAAGGTCACGGTCCTGCAGTGTTCCCACTGGTTCTCCTCCAGCGGGCCGATCAGGATGTGCGGATGCTGCCTTTGATAGGGCTGGGAAGCGTCGATCCATTCCTCCATAAGTTCTCTCGATGCCTTGAGTCCTTCGCTGTCGACCAGGAAGCTAATGAAGTCCTCTCTTTTTCTGGTCATGACGTCGAACATCCAGCGGCCGCAGCCGCCACAGCCGAAACGATCCTGTGTCAGGTGAAGGGTTTTCCCATTCAGCCAGTCCTGGAAAAAGGCAAACACACACTCTCCTGGACCGGGTGTTACCAGGGGGCCGAAGGGATTAGGGTCAGGCGCGTCGAACAACCCGATCAGGGAATGGCGAAGGTCCAACCGCTCCCGGAGCCGGCTAAAATCCGGTTGCGCTTCCTTCATGGTTTCCTCTTTTCCGGGAATCGTACTTCCTCGATCTTTAAATGCCCCATGGCATACAGCCATCTCGGGTAAGGATTTTTTCGATCTCCTGGTATATAATAACGTGTTTCACGATCCATAATACAGGACTTTAAATGAAGCTGCTCTTTGTCACTTCCGAGGCCGCGCCCTATTCCAAGACCGGGGGCCTGGCGGATGTCTCCTCCGGGCTGCCCGCAGCCCTGGCTGCTCTTGGAGTGCAGGTCAAAGTGGTCACGCCGCTTTACCGCACCGTTGCTGAGGGAGACCATCCCCTGGCGACCTTGAAGAGCACTTTTCAGGTGAACTTCCGCGGCCGCGCGCTCCACGGCCGGGTCAGCGTCCATCGCCTCCAGCCCGATCTCAGTTATTATTTCATCGGCCGGGACGAGTTCTTCGACCGCTCGTTCCTCTACGGCACGCCCCAGGGAGACTATTTCGACAATGCCGACCGTTTTATCTTTTTCAGCCGGGCCGTGCTTGCCGCATGCCGGCTGCTCAGGTTCCGCCCGGACATCGTTCACTGCCATGACTGGCAGGCGGCGCTCATCCCGGCCCTGCTGAAACACTCCCCGGAAAGCCATCCTTTCTGGCAGAAGACACGGTCGGTGCTCACCATTCACAACCTGGCGTACCAGGGCGTATTTTCCCAGGAATACATGCCGGTCAGCGGGCTGCCCCCGGATCTTTTCACCATGGAGCGGCTGGAATTCTACGGCCAGATGAATTTCTTGAAGGCCGGGATCGTCTTCGCGGACCGCATCACCACGGTGAGCAAGACCTATGCCAAGGAGATCTGCACGCCCGAGTTCGGCTATGGCCTGGACGGCGTGCTTAGGCAACACAAGCCCACGCTGACCGGAATCCTCAACGGCGTGGACTATGCCAGCTGGGACCCTGCCGTCGATCCCCACATCGCGCGCCATTACGGCCGCGGTGATCTGTCGGGAAAGCTGCTCTGCAAGCAGGAGCTCCGACAAATCTATGGGCTGACCGGATTCCCAGGCAATCCTTTGATCGGGATGGTGGCCCGCCTGGTGGAACAGAAGGGGCTGGACATCATCCTGGAGGCCGTGGACGGGATCCTCAAGACCGGTGCCGATATGGTGATCCTGGGTTCCGGGGAGGATCGCTACCACAAAGAACTGAGCGCACTGGCGCGCCGGCACAAGGGACGTCTCGGAGTCCGGATCGGATTTGACTCGGCCCTGGCCCACAAGATCGAGGCCGGCGCTGATATCTTCCTCATGCCGTCCCGCTACGAGCCCTGCGGACTCAACCAGATGTACAGCCTGAAATATGGGACCATCCCTCTGGTGCGGGCCACGGGCGGGCTGGAGGACACGGTCCGCGAGTTCGATCCTGAAACCGGGCGCGGCAACGGCTTTAAATTCAAGACCTACTCAGCCCCGGCCCTGATCTCCTCTGTCCGCAGGGCTACAGCGCTCTACAAAAAGAAGGACATGTGGGCCTCGCTGGTCAAGAATG
>JBGUED010000122.1:0-6889 GCA_041821525.1 Candidatus Aminicenantaceae bacterium
AGCTCGGCTCCATGGCGGGCGGATCGGATGATGTTTTCCAGGGCCCTGCTCTGTTCGGCTTCCGACTCTGCATCGGCATAGGGGCCGGTGTTGATCTCGATCATATCCACGCCCAGTTTGTGACACACGGAGATCTGCTCTGTGTCCATGTCCACGAATATGCTGACCCTGATCCCCGCGTCCTGGAGCTCCTGAATATGGGGCCCGAGATTTTTCTGGTGCGTGATCACATCCAGTCCGCCCTCCGTGGTCAGCTCTTCCGGACGTTCGGGAACTAACGAGACCACATGGGGCTTTATCTCCAGGGCGATCGCCTTCATCTCGTCAGTTGCTGCCATTTCGACATTCAGCCTGGTCTTGATCGTGCCGCGAAGCAGCCTCAGGTCGCGCTCTGTGATGTGCCTTCGGTCGCTCCGTATGTGACAGACAATGCCCTCTGCCCCGGCTTGCTCGGCCAGCAATGCGGCCAGCACAGGTTCGGGTTCGGTGCTGCTGCGTGCCTCCCGTAAGGTGGCGTAATGGTCCACATTGACCGCAAGTTTCATCTCATTCTCCTCATTTGCCCAGATGCTGCGCGATGGTAGCCGCGATGCTCTGTGCGTGTTTTTCGATTTCGTCCTGGTCCGGACCCTCCACCATGATCCGGGCCACGGGTTCTGTCCCGGAATACCGCACGTTCAAGCGGCCGGAGTCGCCCAATTCATCGAGCACACGGTCCATGGCGTTTGTGATCTCGGGGAAAAGGGACAGTTCCTCTTTTCTGCTGACACGCACATTCTGGAGGACCTGGGGAAACTCCCTGTACCCGGAAACGAGTTCCGAGAGGGTGGCTCCGGATGCCACCATGGCTTCCAGCATCTTGATACTGGTCAGCATTCCGTCCCCGGTCGGGCAGTCATCCAGCAGGATGGTGTGGCCGGACTGCTCGCCCCCCAGGTTGCTCCCCAGTTTGAGCATGTCTTCCAGCACGTATTTGTCGCCCACTCGCGAACGGTAGAGGTCCAGGCCCCTGGCCTTGAGCGCCTTTTCCAACCCCATGTTGCTCATGATGGTCGCCACTACTGTGTCCCGGCTGAGCCGCCCCTTATCCTGCATGTGCTCGGACAGGACATAGAGCGTGTGATCCCCGTTGAGTATGCGGCCCGTCTCGTCCACCCAGAGGGCCCGATCAGCGTCCCCATCATAGGCGATGCCCATGTCGGCGCCGGACTCTTTAACCCTGCGCGCCAGGATCTCCGGATGCAGGGAGCCGCAGCCCAGGTTGATGTTCCTGCCGTTGGGAGAACAGCCGATGGCCTGGGTCTCGAATCCCAGGTCTTTCAGGATCTCGGATGCGAAGGCGGAGCTGGCCCCATTGGAACAGTCTATCACCACCTTGAGGCACCGCTGGCTATGCCCCGGTGTGAAGCGGCTCTTAAGAAAATCAACATATACGCTTCGAAAGGAGGGCGCCGGGTCGATGGGAATCTCAGCCGGCTCCACATCCACTCTGGCATCCCGGATGGCGTCCTCCAGGATCGATTCCCACTGTTCGCTGATCTTCATCCCTAAGGAGGTGAAGATCTTGATCCCGTTGTCCTGATAGGGATTGTGGGAAGCGGAGATCACCACGCCGGCTGATATCGAATAGTCCCGTGTCAGATAGGAAATGGCCGAGGTGGGGATCACTCCGGCGGAGATGGGCTCACCCCCCTCGCCCCTAATGCCCTGGAACAGGGCCTTTTCCAGCCACACGCCCGATTCCCGCGTGTCCCGGCCTATCAAGACCTGAGGAGTATAGCCCTGCGCCTTGAGCAGCCGGATCAGGGCCCCGCCCAAGGTATATACGGATCCATAGTCCAGCGGGAACTCGCCTGCAGCGGCGCGCATCCCATCGGTCCCAAAGAGTTTTGTCATGGAAGGAGAATCTGCTCTCGTTATTTTTTCTTTACAGGAGCGCCGTCTTTTTTCTCGGGTGGATCCGTCCCCTCTGCGCCCTCCTCTTTTTCGATGACCAAGAGTACCAGAACTTTAGTCTCGGAGTCAACTTTATGGAGGGCCGGGTCGGGCAGGATCGTATCCGTCGCGATCCTCATCGACTCGGTTATCTGGGACAGGTCGATCAGGGTGGTCTTGGCCTTGAGGTCTTCCTTGATCTTGCTCTCCGGTCCGTAGATCGTTATCTCGGGCGGTAGGCACTCGATGCTGACAAGCGTGTATCCGTCCGGGAGCTCCCCGTGGGAGTCGACCTCCACCGGGATGGTCATCTCCACCCGCCTCTCGAGTTTCAGCGTCACCATGCTGGGGGAAAGCTCCTTGAGTTCCGCTCCCGCCGGCAGGCTGACCATGTTGCGGTTGAGGGCGTACTGAGTCTGGACCACGGTCGCGTTAGTCAGGTCCAGGGCTACATGCACGTTCACGGCGGTGATCTCCGGCAGCACCCGGACTGAGGCGCGTACGATGACGTTCACGAAATCAGGTGGAGGCTCCACCAGCAGCAGGTGTGGGGGCCGGTTGTGGATCTCCAGGCCCACGATCAGGGTTTTCTCGGACTGGCTCTTTTCCTGGCCGATGAGCGCCAGCCACAGAATCATGGCCAGGATGAGGGAAGCGAGCTTCAGCCCCCAGTTTCTCGTGAAAAGCCTTTTCCAGTTACTCGGCATTTTATCCCAGGTGTACCTGCAGGCGGTTCTTTAGTTGTTCCTTGTCCAGCCCCCGTTCCAAGTTGCCCTCGATGGCCAGGCTGATGGTCCCGGTCTCCTCAGATGCGATGATCACTGCAGCGTCGGTTTCCTGAGACAGTCCCAGTGCGGCCAGGTGGCGTGTGCGGGTTTTGAAGTGCTCGCCCAGGGTGTGCTGGGCTGGCAGGGGCAGGAGGCAGCCCGCGGCCACGATCTTGTTCTCCTGCAGGATGACCGCGCCGTCATGCAGAGGAGAATTGGGGAAAAAGAGGCTGACCAGCAGGTCTTTGGTCAGGACCGCATCGATGGGGGTCCCCCGGTCCGCGTAACTCTTTAGCGAGACCTCCTTTTCGAACGCGATCAGGGCTCCGATCTTGTGTGCCGCCAGATAGTCAACGGCCTGATAGAGGTCTTCGAATTGTTCTGCCGTGGTCCTGATCGAGTAGCGCCTTCGGAAGAACGACTGGGATCCCAGGGCTGTGAGAAAGCGGCGGATCTCACCCTGGAACAGGATGATCACCGCGATGATGAAGAAGTTGGCGAAGCCCCGGATGATCTGGTGCGAGACATAGAGCTTGCCTATGTCCGTGATCACGAAGAGCAGCAGTACGATCCCCAGTCCGAGGGCCATCTGATAGGCCTTGGTGTCTTTGATCAAGCGGAAAAACGAGTAGAGGATGAAGGCCACCAGCAGAATGTCGAGAAAGTCCCCTAGGGTGATCCCTTTCAGGGAGTTGACAACATCCGATATCGTATTGCTAAACATGGTGTTCTCGGTTCGTCCCCCCGGATTCTGCCGAACCGCAGTACCTTGTATTGTACATGATGGCCTCGGCCACTGTCACGGCTTTTTTTACCGCGGCCACATCGTGAACCCGCAGGATGTGAGCGCCATGCAGCATACTGATCAGGGCTGCCGCGATTGTGCCTTCCATCCGCTCCTCTAGGGGTGCATCATGCAAGATGCGGCCGATGAAGGATTTTCGCGAAATCCCGACCAGGAGGGGCCGTTCCAATCCGCCCATATACCGGAGGTGTTTAAGGAGACAGAGATTGTCTTGGTGGCGCTTACCAAAACCGATCCCCGGATCGAGGATGAGGTGGTCGCGTCTCACTCCCTGAAGGACAGCCTCTTCTATCCTCTCCTCGAAAAATGCCTTGATCTCGGGAAGCAGGTCGTCGTAGTGCGGTTCGACCTGCATGGACTTGGGAATCCCCAGCATGTGCATGAGGATGACCGGGACGTCGCGCTCGGCGGCCAGGGGCAGGATACGCTTGTCGAAGCGGCCGGCGCTTATGTCATTGATGATGTCGGCCCCGGCATCCAGGGCCGCCTCGGCCACATCGACCTTGGTGGTATCCACGGATATCAAGACGTCCGTGCCTTTTCGAAGCTCTGTGATGACCGGAAGGATGCGCTTTTTTTCTTCCTCTGCAGGGACGGCATCAGAGCCGGGGCGGGTGCTCTCCCCGCCGATGTCGAGGATGTCAGCCCCCTCTGCGATGAGCCTTCGCCCCTGAGCCAAGGCTTGCGCGGTGTTGAAGTAGAGGCCGCCGTCGGAAAAGGAATCGGGAGTGATGTTGAGGATGCCCATAATCCAGGTCCGACGACCCAAGACAAAATTTTGGCCGTGTGCCCGGATTATGTGTTCTCGTCTCACTTTGTCTCTGGTGTACTCCCTTTTTTGGGGATTTTCGGCGTCTCTTTATCTACAGTCTGAACAGTGGGTTCAGCAGCACTTTTTTCAGGTACGGCCTTAGCCTTGGGCTTCTTCGCGGTCTTGGCTTTTGTGGCCTTGGCGGGCTTCTTGGCTTTCTTAGGCAGGTCTTCTCCGTTGAGCAAGCTATCGATCTCATTGGAGGTTAAAACTTCCTTGTCGAGCAGGGCATCCGCCATCTTTACCAGGATTTCGCGATGTGTATCGATGAGCAACTCCGCACGTTCATAGTTGCGGTCGAGGATCTTCTTCACCTCTTCGTCGATCTGCTCGGCAGTCCGCTCGCTGTAGTTCTTCTGGGTCGTGAGTTCCCTGCCCAGAAACACCATTTCGTCCCGCTCTCCAAAGGACACAGGACCCAGATCGGACATCCCGTACACACACACCATCTTGTGGGCGACAGCCGTGGCCTTCTCAAAGTCGTTAGCCGCCCCTGTGGTGGTTTTATCCAGGAACGTCTTCTCCGCAATCCGCCCGGCCATGTAAACAGAAAGCTGGGCCTCGAGAAATATCTTGGAGTAGGTGTATCGATCATCCAGGGGTAGTTGCTGTGTCAGCCCCAATGCCATGCCTCTCGGAATGATGCTCACCTTGTGGATGGGATCGGCCTCGGGAATCAGGGCGGCGACCAGGGCGTGGCCCGCCTCGTGGTAGGCCGTGCTCTCCTTTTCTTCCTCGCTGATGATCATGCTCTTGCGCTCGACGCCCATGAGCACTTTGTCCTTGGCCGCCTCGAAGTCGCGCATGTTGACCTCTTCCTGGTCCTCTCGAGCGGCCAAAAGTGCGGCCTCATTGACCATGTTGGCCAGGTCTGCACCCGAAAAACCGGGTGTGGAACGGGCCAGGATCTTGAGTTCGACGTCTTTATTCAGCGGGATCTGCTTGACGTGCACTCGCAGGATCTCCTCGCGACCCTTGACGTCCGGCATGTTGACTACGATGCGGCGGTCGAAGCGACCCGGCCGCAGCAGGGCGGTGTCGAGGATATCGGGCCGGTTGGTGGCGGCGATCAGGATGACGCCTTCGTTGGAGTCGAACCCGTCCATTTCCACCAGGAGCTGGTTCAGCGTCTGCTCGCGTTCGTCGTGCCCGCCTCCCAGTCCGGCACCGCGATGACGGCCCACGGCGTCGATCTCGTCGATGAAGATCAGGCAGGGGGCCTGTTTCTTTCCCTGTTCGAAGAGGTCGCGCACACGGGATGCACCCACGCCCACGAACATCTCTACAAAGTCGGAGCCGCTGATCGAGAAAAACGACACGTTGGCCTCTCCGGCCACGGCCCGGGCCAACAGGGTCTTTCCTGTGCCGGGCGCCCCGACCAGGAGCACACCCTTGGGGATGCGGCCCCCGAGCTTCTGGAACTTCTTGGGGTCGCGCAGGAATCCGATGATCTCGGAGAGCTCTTCCTTGGCTTCGACCACACCGGCGACGTCTTTGAAGGTCACCTTTTTCTGGAGCCCGGAGAAGAGCTTGGCCCGGCTTTTGCCGAAGGAGAGAGCCTTGTTGCCTCCTGCCTGCATCTGGCGCATGAAGAACACCCAGAACAGGATGAGCAGGAGGATGGGGAACGCTGTGAAGAGATACGAGTACCAGGGATTTTTCTGGCTGTCTTTCGCGTCGATCTGGACGTTGTGCTCGCGCAGGACCTGGACCAGGTCCTTGTACTGCTCAGGGACCACGGTCTTGAAGGCGGTCCCGGTGGCGTAGGTTCCTGTGACTTGATTGCCCTCGATGGTGACTTCGCCGATCTGGTTGTCTTCCACGTCTTCCATGAACTGGCTGAATTTCACTTCCTCGCTCACGGCTCCGGGATTCTGGAACACACTGAAGAGGAGAATGATCAGAATGCCTGCAGCGATCCAGAACAGGATGTTTTTGTATGTCTTATTCTGCTTTCTTGGTCGGTCCATTTTTTATACCTTTACGCCTGGTATTTTAGCACATATACGATTTCGTGTATATTGCAGACAGGCTTCTTTTTGTAATTTTTTGTCTATTCGCATGTCATTGCGAGCCGCGAAGCGGCGAAGCAATCTCATCGATAACATTACAGCGATCACATTCCTTATATTCACTCGACTCTTATCTTACGCACCGAACACCCCAAAGGTTGCCTGACAATCTCAACTTGACTGTATCCCCATGTTTTAGTACTATATGCAGGCCTCTAGGTGGGGCTGTAGTTCAGTTGGGAGAACGCTTGACTGGCAGTCAAGAGGTCGGGAGTTCGAGTCTCCTCAGCTCCACCATCCTATTCCTTTCATTCCCCCAAGTAGCAAAGATTATTTACTTGTTTTGATTTTTAGCCTGAATCATTTTAACTGAGCCTTTTTAACACGGTTTGTCCCCACCGTGTCCCCACGGGGACAAGTGTATACATTTCAAGGGGGGAGGGTATGGGGATAGTTGCGACCCCCACCCCCCTTACGCCACCCCTGCTCTGGAAGCGCAAAATTTTTCCTTAAAGGCCTTCTAACAAATAATCCTACATTTCAGCCTTTTTTCAACAGG
>JBGUED010000123.1:0-6878 GCA_041821525.1 Candidatus Aminicenantaceae bacterium
GCTGTTGACCAGTTCTTCCCTGCCGCCCCAATCCGCGCTCTTGTCGAAGTACAGGTTGAAGGAAAAATGGGCGCGAAGCTGTTCCAGAACGGAATACTCGATCCCGCCCGCCAGTATTGCCGGGATGTCACTCGGGATTTTCTCCCCGTCCGGGAACATGCCGGTATCGTCCTTGGTGGTGTTGTTCTCCAGTTCGAGTTTAGTATTGAACTCATACCTGAGGCCGATGTTCAGCTTCTCGCTCGGGCGCAGGTTGAGGCCGAGGATGGGCGTGAAGCCGTGGCCCTCTTGTTTAACGTCCACGGCCTGATCCGACACCCCAGCGGCCAGGCCTGGCTGGCCGATCGCTGTGAAAAACTGAGTCGCGGGCATCATCGCCCCTGAGGGATTGAGGAGGGGATGCATGGGATTGATCATGATGTTCTCGATGGCACCCTCATACGTGGTCTCGGCGATGATATACCGGAATCCGGCGGCCAAAGCGAAGACATCACTCACAGCATAAGAGGCATTGAACTGAAGGCCGTAGTAGATGGAACGCCCCTTGAAGGCCAGGTTCGCTGAATAGGCCGAGGTCGGGATCCCGAAGCCGCTTACCAGCATGGGTATGTTGGAGATCGGGATCTCGAAAGAGGGCAATCCCGTCTTGAAATCTGCTGTCCCGCCCCCAGCATTGGGCCCGAAGCCGAAAGACAGGGCCAGCTTGTTCTTTTTATAGACAGCGAAGAAGGTGGGGAAGAAGGGGACGTTCACCTCACCGACATATTTGGGATCATTCAGGAACGGATAGCTGTTGGTGATGGTCTTTTCCTGATAGATCGTCTGGTTGTGGAACGCGAGGTGCCATCCATCCTTGAGCTGGGTCAAACCTGCCGGGTTGTAGTAGACCGCATCGGCCTGCATGGAAGCGTTGCGCGAAAGCAGCCGATAGTAGATCGCGCTCTGGTTGGTGTTCGTGATGATGCTCGCATGCATCAAAGGAACGGCGAGCAGAAGCAGGACAGCCAAAACAGTGAATTTCTTCATGATTCCTCCCTTAAATCTCAAATTCGATGCTTTTGAGTTAATTAGTAAAAAATATATAGAAAAATTGACTCTTTTGCAACAAAGATAATCCTGTTTTTTATTATTGTTTTTGCACGGTCGGTACCGGGAGGGGGCAGAGGTGATGTTGGGCGACCGGATCGGAGGCCAGGTTTATTGTGGCTTTTTCCGGAAGGTGTACTCCCCTTTGTCATCCAGGTCGACACAGACTGTGAATTTGTCGAGGTTCATTTTGACATTTTTTCCTTTAATTCCTGAAGGTAGTTCAAGGCTTCCAGGGGTGTCATCCTTTCGAGCTCAAGCTTCCTCAATTCCTTCTTAAGCCGGGAGAAGCGTTCCAGTTCCTGATCCTCCTGGAAAAGCAGGAACTGGGACTCATGGCGCGGGGCGTCTGTGTGGTAGGCAATACGCGGGATGCCCGCGGCGTCCAGCTCTTTTTTTTCGAGATTGAACAGGATCTCCCGGGCCCGCTCCACCACTGCCCGCGGGATGCCCGCCAGCTTGGCCACATGGATGCCATAGCTCTGGTCGGAGGGTCCGGGCACGATCTTGCGCAGGAAAATGATGTCGTCCTTGTGTTCCTTGACTGTCACATGGTAGTTCTTGATACGGCTCATGGTCAGGGCCAGTTCGGTCAGTTCATGGTAGTGGGTGGCAAAAAGGGTCTTAGCCCTCACCGCCTCGTTCTCATGCAGGTGTTCGGCGATGGCCCAGGCCAGACTGAGGCCGTCGAAGGTACTGGTTCCCCGCCCCACCTCATCCAGCAGGATCAGGCTGCGGGCGGTCGCATTGTTGAGGATGTTGGCAGTCTCCAGCATTTCCACCATGAACGTAGACTGGCCAACACTCAAAAAATCCATGGCCCCGATGCGGGTGAAGATCCGGTCCACAACACCGATATCCGCCTCCTCTGCCGGGACAAAGGACCCGATCTGTGCCAGGATACAGATGAGAGCCACCTGCCGCAGGAAGGTGGATTTCCCTCCCATGTTGGGTCCGGTGATGATCTGGATCTGGTCCCCTTCCCGGTCCAGGTAGGTGTCGTTGGGGATGAAGGGCTCATCATGGGTCCGCTCGATGACCGGATGGCGGCCGCCCCGGATCCGAATGAGTTCTGCATCGAGGACCCGGGGACGCACAAAACTGTGGAGGGCTGCCAGTTCAGCCAGGGCTGTCAGAACATCCAGGAGGGCGATGACGCCGGCGATCTTCTGGAGGCGGGCGATATCACAGGCAATCCGGTCTCTCACATCGAGGAAGAGCTGATACTCCAGTTCATTGGACCGCTCCTCGGCGTGCAGGATCTTTTCCTCATATTCCTTGAGCTCTGGGGTGATGAACCGTTCCGAATTTACCAGCGTCTGCTTGCGGATGTATTCCTCCGGGACCAGGTGCAGGTTGGGTTTGGTGACATCGATGTAGTATCCGAACACCTTGTTGTATCGGATCTTCAGTGAACCGATCCCGGTCTTTTCCCGCTCCTCCTTCTCGAGCCCGGCCACGAACTCTTTTCCGGAACGGCTGATACGACGCAGCTCGTCCAGTTCCCGGTGATATTCTTCCCGGATGATCCCTCCATCGGTGAGGTGATGTGCCGGCTCGTCCCTGAGGGCCTTTTCGATCAGTTCGGCGATTTCGGATGCATTGTCCCAATCCGAACGGATTGCCTCCAGTTTTGGCGTGTCGAACTCCCCCAACAGGGAGTGGAGGCGGGGCAGGCCCTGGAGCGATCGTTTCAGTGCCACCAGATCGCGAGGAAGCGCCACAGCCAAAGAAATCTTTCCGGTCAGTCGTTCGAGGTCGAAGATCTCCTTCAATCCCGTCCTGATCTCATGGCGCTCGATGGTGGCGGACAGGAGCTCGGCCACCGCATCCTGGCGCAAACCGATCTCACCCACGTCCATGAGAGGCTGCAGGAGCCAGCTCTGGAGCAGGCGCCCGCCCATGGCATTGACGGTGAGGTCCACAATGTCCAGCAGGGATCCCTCGCGCCGGTTATCCCTGAGGTTCCTGATCAGCTCCAGGTTCTTTATGGACGTGGAATCCAGGATCTGGTGGCGAGAGGACTGGACGAATGCGATGCTGTGGATCACGGAGAGGGAATCCTTCCTCAGGTCCTTCAGGTAGTAAAGGAGGGCCCCGGCTGCGGCCGCGGCAAGCGGCTTGTCTTCCAGGTCGAATCCTGCCAGCGAGCCGACCTGGAAATGATCCCGGAGGAGGCTCTTTGCCTGGGTGAGGTCGAAGATCCAGTCCTCCTGGGGACTCCTCAGGACACCGGACATGCCGTTCAGTGCGAGGAGGGCCTCCACGGCATCTGCCTGGCTTTCCGGGAAGGTGAGCTCACGGGGGGCATACTTGAACAGCTCATCGGCCAGGCTGCGGGACCCCTCCTTTTCGCTCTGGGCTGTCAGAATCCGGCCGGCCGCCACATCCACCACCGCCATTCCCCATCCCTCCCCCTCTTTCAAACACAGGCTAATGAGGTAGGTGGCGTCCCGTTCTTCTCCCAGATCCAGCTCCACGGCAGTGCCGGGAGTCAGGATCTTGACGACTTCGCGCTTGACCACTCCCTTGGCCTTGGCGGGATCTTCCACCTGTTCGCAGATGGCCACTTTGAAGCCGGCCTTGAGGAGCCGTGTCAGATAGACCTCGGCCGCATGATAGGGTACACCACACATGGGGATCTTCTGCCGGGAGGTCAGTGCGATATCCAGGACCGGGGCGGCACGCTTGGCATCCTCCAGGAACATCTCGTAGAAATCCCCCATCCGAAAAAACAGCAGGGAATCCAGGTGCTGCTTCTTTATGCGCAGGTACTGCTCCATCATGGGAGTCACAGTATTCTTATTGGTCATGGCGGCCCTTCAACTATACTTTTTAGCCCTGCATTTTTCAAGCCGCAGGACTTTGACAAAAAAAGCCTGATTTAGTGTATTATAGGGAATCAAAATGAATATTGCCTTCATGCGGATCGTGGACAGATGGGTGGGCATCCCTCTCTGCTTCCTTTTAACCTGTGTCCACACCCTGGGAAGATGGTTTCGCCCGTCCCGTTCTGCCTCACCCCCACAGAAGATCCTGTTCGTGGAGATCTCCGAGATGGGGAGCATGGTCCTGGCCTACCCCCTGTTCCGAAAGACAATGGACCTTTTCCCTCGGGCCGAGCTCTATTTTCTCACCTTTCAACAGAACCGGCATGCCGTCGATATCCTGGATGTGGTCCCGGAGGAGAATGTCTTCACCATCGATGGCGAGCACCCAATCCGGTTCGCAAGCTCGACTGTGAAGGTGCTGCGCGCCCTGCGGAAACAGAAGCTGGATGTAATCCTCGATATGGAGCTTTTCGCCCGGTTCAGCGCCGCCGCGAGTTGGCTGATCGGAGCCAGGGCCAGGGTCGGATTTCACCGTTTCCACAACGAAGGGCTGTACCGCGGTAACCTGCTTTCCCACCGGGTGGAGTACAACCCACACATCCACATGGCATACAACCTGCTCAACCTGATCCTGGCACTCACACGGCCGGCGGGAGAGCGCCCCCATGTGAAATTGCCCATCGAGCCGGGAAGCCTGCCGATCCCGGCCTATACGGTTCCCGAGGCAGACAAGACACTGTTATGGGAGAAGATCGCAGCCTTGGCCCCGGAAAATCCAGCAGGGAAATGCATCATCCTGCTCAATCCTAATGCCAGCGACCTGATCCCGCTCCGCCGCTGGCCCCTGAACAATTATATTTCCCTGGCGCAGCGCCTGCTCGAATCTCCCGACCGCCTGGTCCTGCTCACCGGTACCCAAGCGGAACATGCCCGGGCCGAACAGCTGACCGAGGCCGTGGGATCGTCCCGCTGCCTCAACTTCACGGGGCAGACGACCTTCGCGCAGCTCCTGGCTCTCTATTCCATCGCCGACGTCCTGGTCACCAACGACAGCGGCCCGGTCCATTTCTCCACGTTAACCCGGACTCGAACCCTGGCACTCTTCGGGCCGGAAACCCCGGATCTGTATGGTCCCCTGGGAACGGACTGCCGGGTCGTGTATGCCCGGTACGCCTGCAGTCCTTGTGTCTCTGCCTTCAACCACCGCCGCTCCCCCTGTTCGGACAACCGCTGCCTGCAGGCCATCACCGTCGACCAGGTAATGGAAGACATCAAAATACTGCTGCTTCCCTGATCCAAGAGGGGCGCGTTGACAAAAAAGACCGGATACACTAGTCTTTACACACATTGTGCTTGCACAACAATCCGCAGGTGAATACTGAGGTCTAGCCAATGAACCACGATACCAATCCCCCGGACACGAGGAAAGCCACCACCGGGTATATCGCTCTCCAAATCATGACACTGATCCGGATCCCCATGGCTGTGATCTTTGGGTTGATCCTGGTATATACCGGCCCCAGCAACCTGAAGCTCATCGCCTGCCTGGCCCTCCTGGCCTTGATCGAAGCATCGGATCTTCTCGACGGCGTGATCGCCCGCAGATACAACCTGGTGTCGGAATACGGGGCCATGCTCGATCCCTACGCCGACAGTATTACGCGCCTGATCGTATACTTTTCCATGGCCTCTCACAACCTGGTGCTGTCCCTGGTTCCGATGGCCATGGCCCTGCGGGATGTCACCGTAGCCTATGCCCGGATTTCCCTGGCCAAGAAGAACCGCACTGTCTCCGCCAAGAGAAGTGGAAAGATCAAGGCCATGTTCCAGGCCATCGGTGCTTTCGTGGCCCTCCTGGGTCCCTATTACTGGGACACAATCGGGAGCTGGAGTTTTCATGCTCTTTCCTGGGTACTCATCACCGTCACCCTCCTCTCTGCGGTAGAGTATGTGAGGGCGGCCCTCCGCGCCCTCTCTGGAAAAGACTGAGGCATAAGAGAGCAGACGAATGCCCGATCCCTTCGACCGCAGCTTCCGACACAAAAAGGTCGTGTTCCTGGACCTGGACGGCACTGTCTACATGGGAGACGCGCTCCTCCCAGGAGCCCAGGACTTTCTTCTCTACCTCAGAGGACGCGGCATCAGGGCCTACTTTCTGTCCAACAATTCCTCGCGCTCCAAGCAGGACTATGCGGCCAAGCTGACCCGGCTCGGCATCCCCTCGACCGTGGAGGATATCCTGCTCTCAACGGACGGGCTCATCGCCTATCTCAAGGAGCGGGGAGTGACAGACATCTATGCTGTGGGGACCAGGTCCATGCTGGAGATGATGCAGCAGGAGGGCCTACAAGTGGATGCCCCTGAACCTTCGTTCGTGGTCTTGGGCTTTGACACGGAGCTCACCTATGCCAAGCTGCGCAAGGCCTCACTCTACCTCCAGCAAGGAATCGAACTCCTCGCCACACATCCCGACATGGTCTGCCCCACCCCGGAAGGTCCCATCCCCGATGTCGGGGCCATGCTGGCCCTGTTCGAGAAAGCCACCGGAAAAAACCCCCGGATGATCTTCGGCAAGCCCAACGCCGAGATGGTGAACCACATCCTGGACAGACACGGCGCCTCACCGGCTGAGGCAGTCATGATCGGGGATCGCCTCTATACAGATATGGAACTGGCGCGCCGCGTGGGCTGTGACTCCATACTGGTGTTGAGCGGGGAGGCTACAGTGGAAGACCTCCAAAGCCTCTCCTGGGAACCTTCCCTTGTGGTTGAAAACCTGGGTGCGATCCTGGCCGTCTAGGTCAGCCTCCCAGTGCAGTGCGGGCGGTTGCCAGCGACTCGGGATCCCCTACGGCATGGATAACAGGCCTCGTGTCCCAACCTCGGGATTCCCGCTTCAAGAGCCCTGAGAGCATCTGGTCGACCTTGATCCAGAATGTCTGATAATATTGTTTCTTATCG
>JBGUED010000124.1:0-6854 GCA_041821525.1 Candidatus Aminicenantaceae bacterium
CGATACGGATATCACACCCTATTCCCTGGGCCCCTGGGGTTCCCGGGTGACATACTCCGGCGGCATAGCGGTTGCCCGTGCGGCGGAAGAGGCCAAAGAGGCCGATGTGCAGGAACCGCCTGTGTCTGAAAAAACAGCACCCATGGAGCCTCCCGCTCCCGAGCAAAAATCGGCTGGTGTGGAAGAGACCCTCGGTGTCGGCGTCAGGCCTCTGAGCCTGGCTTTGAATGCAGGTTATGCCCTGCCCTCTGAAAGTGGATCTGATGGAGGCTTTGTCTTGGGCGGCGACCTCTCTTATCTCGTTAATCGGAACCTGGCGGTTGTGCTGGGATTTTACCGCTACCAGTCGCAGACCGAGGGTTCAATCGAGGGGCTGAGTAAAGGAAAACTGACCACCATGCCTCTTTCTTTGGGCATTCAGGGACGCTTTCCTGTCAATGAGCGCCTGTTTCCTTACCTCGCGGCAGGAGTGGCCTACCATTTCAACACATTCAAGCTCTGCCAGATCTGTCAGGACAACTGGGATGCCTTGGGATTCGACGTCCGCGAGGAGGTCGAAAATGGCCTGGGTTTCCAGTTCGGTGCAGGGCTGGACTACGAAGTCACGGACTACATCGACCTGAATCTGGATGTCCGTTATCAGATCGCCCAGGGATCGGGCTCCTGGTCCCAAACCGATCAGTTCAGCGGAGCGGCCGTGTCGGGAGACCTGGAAGGCCTGAATTTCAATGCACTGATCATTCGGGTTGGAGCCAAGATTTTTCTCAAGATAATATAGGGGGAAGCAGGAATGAACAAGATGATAAAAATAAAGACCGGGATGGTCATATTGGGCGCTCTCTGGTTCATATTACTGGTGAACGGATCGTACGTAAAACCTCTGGAAGGAGTGGTAAGCACAGAGGGCTTCTACCCAGGATTGGGAAATCCGTTGTGCCAGCTGTATGACACATACCTGCAGAGGGGCACCAAGGCTGCCCGGCGGTTCGCGCGGCGGCACGGCATTCAGATGCAGGGAAATAGTATCCAGGTTGTGGCCGAGTCCGGGCCCTCGGGCACGGAGGTCCAGGTTCAGGCTGCAGCGACAGCGGCCGCCCTGGCGGTTGAAGACCTGGGGGGGCATGTGGAGACACGCTTCAGGCACATGGTCCAGAGTATGATTCCTCTCGAATCCCTTGCGCCGCTGTCTGAAAACGCTGCGGTGAAACATGTCCGCCTTCCCATGCGGCCGGTTCCGCTTGCGACCTCTGAAGGAGTAGCCAGCACCGGGGCCGACCAGTGGCATGCCGTTCCTGTCTACAGAGGCAGCGGCTCCCCAGCCCGGGTCTGCGTCCTGGATCTGGGATTTATGGGCTACCAGGAACTGGTGGGGACTGAACTGCCCTCCGCTACGACCACCGCCTCGTTCCGCGCCGACAAGGACATCGCAGCGGGGATCTCTCATGGCACCGCCTGTGCAGAGGTCATCCATGACATGGCGCCCAATGCATCCCTGGTCCTCGTCAACTATTCCACAGACGTGGAACATCATCAGGCCGTGGAATGGATCATCGCTAACAATGTGGATGTCATCTCTTACTCGATGGGCTGGCTGAGCGCCGGGGCCGGTGACGGGACAGGGCCCATATGCGAGGATGTGAACAAAGCACATCAGGCGGGGATTGTTTGGGTATCTGCGGCCGGCAACAGTGCAGAGCAGCACTGGCAGGGCAAGTTCACGGACAGGAGCGGGGATTCCTGGCACGAGTTCGATAAGAAGAACGTCGAGGAGACGGATTATTTTACTTTCAAAGTAGAGAAGGGAGCCAGTTTTTCGGTCTGGCTGAACTGGGATGATTGGGGCTCCTGGGACGGGAGTGCCTATGTTGGCTCTGAGGGCAATGACTATGACCTGTATGTGTACGACAGAAATTTCACCCTGCTCGATAAATCCAACTCCAAGCAGACACAGGGGGCATACCCCATAGAGGGGATTAGCTTGAAAGCGAAATACCAGGGCAAATACTACATCCGGATCAAAAATAGGAAGACACAGCGAAACTGCAGCTTGGAGCTCTTTTTCAGCAAGGCCAGCGACCTGGAACATGTCAATCCCTACAGCAGTATCAACGTACCCGCTGATTCTCCTCACGCTGTAGCCGTGGGGGCTGTCGGCTTTGGGAATGACAACTTCCATGCCTATACTTCGCGTGGACCCACCAATGACCAGAGAATCAAGCCGGATCTGTGCGCTCCTGCGGGAGTTTCGACCGAGACGTACGGCAAGTTCAGTTATTTCGGGACTTCAGCCGGCGCGGCCCATGTTGCCGGAGCGGTGGCTCTGCTGAAGGAGAAAACGCTGTATTCGAACGATCAGATCCTAGCGATCCTGAAGGCCCGTGCGCGCGACCTGGGTCCGGCTGGGAAAGACAACCTATATGGCGAGGGAAAGCTCAACCTGATCAAATAGCCTTCGCAGCTCTCCCTAGAAAGACTGCCCCCTTTTTAGGGGGAATTGGGGTTTTTTGGCGGATTTAAAAAGGGGACAGTCTTTTGATCTGGGCCCAAGAGGAAGTGTCAGGGGATAATAAAGGAGGGAGATTCTCCGGGCCCAACCTATCGTAAAACTTGCCTTTGGAGGGCATATTGCGTAAGCCTGACTTTTTCATCTTATCCCTTGTTATGCAGTTTTAGTGCCAAATAATCTAGAGTCGTAACATATAGAAAAACAAACAGATAGGCCGACATCTGAGGCAAAGGGCGGCTGCAGGTTCTTTACACGTGTAAAAAGTTTTTACACTGAGCAGAGGATCCTGTCCGTATTCGCCGGAAGACCCACCCAGCCCCCCATGCGGCTCATACGGACAGGATCCTCTGGGCAGCTCGTCGGAAGACCCACCCAACCACCCCATGCAGCTTATACGGATGGGATCCTCAGTGTAGCAAGATAGCTGGGAGAGCTCCCCAACCACCCCATGCAGCTTATACGGATAGGATCCTCTGGGCGGCTCGCTGAAAAATCCACTCGGCTCTTCTCCATGCGGCCCAGATGGAGACATGTGCCTTAGCGCCAGGAATCCCCGCTGGGTTGCCTGATATCGGATGGCTGAAGTAGGTTATTTCTTTTTGAGGTAGATGGAACCTCCGGAGGTGCGGAGATAAAGTTCCGGCCCGCCGCCATTGATCTTAGCCTGCAGGTTGGAGCGCTTGATCTCGCCCTGCACGGTCACGGGGAATTCGGTGTTTACTCGCCCTCCACTGGTGCGGGCGTTGACATCGACGCTGACATCGTCGGCCATATAAACGGTCAGCGATCCTCCCGAGGTGGTCAAGCGGCAGGAGTCTGCGGGCTGTCTTGAGATGTAGGCCTTGATGGATCCGCCAGAAGTGTCGGCCTGGATCTCGCCCATTACCTCGTGTACGGTGATGCTGCCGCCGGATGTGTGTGCGTCCACCTTGCCGGCGGCCTTCTCTA
Source organism: Candidatus Aminicenantaceae bacterium (assembly GCA_041821525.1). Classification (GTDB taxonomy): domain Bacteria; phylum Acidobacteriota; class Aminicenantia; order Aminicenantales; family Aminicenantaceae; genus JAUXEH01. The sequence goes on from JBGUED010000124.1 coordinate 3,455, forward strand.
TTGTGATGCTGCCTCCCGAGGTGTGGATGTCCGTGTCGCCCTCCACGTTGCCGATCTTGATGGAGCCTCCCGACGTGCGTCCCTCTATATCACCGGTGATGCCGTCAAAGGTCATGCTCCCTCCCGAAGTCCTGCTCAAGATCCGCCCTTCCAGGCCGCGGACACCGACGCTGCCCCCGCTGGTCTGCAGGTCGACGTTGTATACGTCGGGAACGGAAATCACGAACTTGACGCGCAGTTTTTTGTTGATGTCGTTCAGCAGTTTTTTGACAAGGTTTTTTTCATCATAGGTGGCGGTGATGGTGATGTCGTCTCCGCGCTGGTCAAAATCCACTAGGAATTTTTCCAGGAGCTTTTGGGCTTCCTCTTTATCCGAGGTCTTTACCTCCCGGATTACCTTGACCTCCACGGTGCTCCCTCTGTGGCCTTCCACCTCGATGGATCCCCGCTTGGTGTCCACCTTCAGTGTGCCGCCGGGCTTGACGGTGAAGGATTTCTCGATGGTTTCCTCGATGTTGGCATAGGCGGCACCTGAAAGCATCAGTATGAAGGCCGCCAGGCTCAGGATGGCAAAATACGATTTTCTGGCATGTCGCGTCATGTTGTCCCTCCTCTATGGTTGAAGTCTTGGATATACAGGTCATCCTCATTTGTCTAAGACGCATCTGGGATGAAAAAAGTTCGCTTTTTATGGATTATTTTCACTTCTCGGTACTTTATATTACTTGCGATTTCGTCCCTGCTTAAACACGTACCGGAACTGCACTCATGACAGGAGCGAGCTGGTCGGGCATTGACAGATCAGAGCTCCTGTGCTATTAAATCATGTTCTTAGAATGAAACTTCTGCGATCGAAAACCACGCTCCTGATCCTGCCAGCGCTGTTATGCTTGCTGGCGGCACAGTCCTGCCGGCCGAGAGAGAGGGTGCCCCGGAATGTGATTCTGCTCATAGCGGACGGCAGCGGATTCAACCACATGGAGGCGGCCAGCCTCTACGCTTTCGGCCTCCCTGAGGCCCCGGTCTACGCACAGTTTCCGGTCAAGTACGCCATGACCACCTATCCGGCCGGCGGTTCGGAATACGATCCCCACTCCGCCTGGCAGTCCTTCTCCTATGTCAAAGAAGGCGCGACCGATTCGGCTGCGGCGGCCACTGCAATGTCCACCGGCATCAAGACCTACAACGGGGCCATCAATGTGGACCTGGGACAGAAGCGCCTGACCTCCTCATTCGAAGTGGCTGAGCGGCGGGGCAAATCCACGGGGATCGTGTCTTCCGTGCATTTCGCCCATGCCACGCCCGCGAGTTTCGCAGCCCACAATCCCAGCCGCAGCAACTACATACCGATCTCCCGAGAGATGCTCCTGAAGAGCCCAGTGGATGTACTCATGGGCTGCGGCCATCCCCTCTACACCAAACAGGGCCTTCCGAGCCAGATCCCCCGGTACAAAAATGTCGGCGGCAAGGAGACCTGGGAAGCGATCCAGCAGGGCCTGGCCGGGGGAGACGCGGACCAGGATGGAGAAGACGATCCCTGGTCGCTGATCGAAACCCGAGAGGAGTTCATCGCATTGGCGTCCGGGCCGACTCCCCGCCGTGTACTCGGTGTCCCCCGGATCTACGCAACCCTGCAGCAGGACCGGATGGGCGACGGTCAGGCCGAGCCTTTTGCTATTCCCATGCTCGAGGGGATCCCCACGCTGAAGGAGATGACCCTGGCGGCACTCAATGTGCTGGACGAGGACAGGGACGGTTTCTTTCTCATGGTGGAGGGGGGAGCTGTGGACTGGGCGGCCCACGACAATCAGGCCGGCCGCATGATCGAGGAGCAGATCGATTTTGATCAGGCCGTTGAGGCCGCAGTGGATTGGGTGGAGGCGAACAGCAGCTGGAAAAAAACCCTGGTCATCGTGACCAGCGATCACGAGACCGGATATCTCACGGGCCCCGGATCGGGTGAGATGCAGCTCGGTGACGACGGCGGATCTGCGGAGTGGATTCCTCTGCACGGCCGCGGTCGAGGTGAAATGCCTGAGCTCCAGTGGAACAAAGGCGGCCACACTAATTCGCTGGTTCCCTTCTTTGCCCAGGGGGCCGGGAGCCTCAGGTTTCAGGACTATGCTACAGGATACGATCCGGTACGCGGCCCGTATCTGGACAATACCGCCATCGGCCTCGTCATGCTCTCGTTCCTGGAAGACCGATGAGTAAGCCGGTTTCCACAGCTGAATTTTAAACCTTGTGCAATGGAATCTTGACTGTCCTGAGTGCGTGATATAATCTAGTCCCTCGTGATACAGCCCATTGAAGAAAGATCCTACCTCCCGCGTTATTCTCGATCTGCCTGACCATACGCTGAGGAGTCTGCTTCGATCGCTGTGCCACATCGAGAGGAGGTGCCATGAGAGAGAGGATAGCAAGGGGAGCCGTGATCGTTCTGATCCTGGTCGTGCTGTTGGCCGGAACCGTCACATGGGGAGCCGGGACTGCTGAAGAAAAGGCCGAGGTCACCACAGAAAAACAAATGGTACTGGATTGGCTGTCCCAACCCGAGATCATGGAGAAGTTCGGACATATCTCGGATTCCATCTGGTCGTTCGCCGAGCTGGGGATGCAGGAGTTCAAGTCGTCCAAGCTGCTGGCCGATACCCTGGAGGAGGCCGGATTCACGGTCGAGAGGGGAGCGGCAGGCATGCCGACCTGTTTTGTAGCCAGCTACGGATCCGGCAAACCCGTGATCGGCATTTTGGGGGAATACGATGCGCTGCCCATGATCTCCCAGAAGGGCCGCATGCCCGCCCAAGACCCGCTGGTAGACGGCGCTCCGGGGCATGGGTGCGGGCACAACCTCATGGGCACGTCTGCTGCGGCCGCGGCCATCGCCGTCAAGCAGGCCATGGAGGAACACGACCTCCCGGGCACGATCAAGGTGTTCGGCTCGCCCGCCGAGGAGACCCTGATCAGCCGGCCCTACATGGTCAAGGCCGGGCTGTTCGAGGGAGTAGATGCGGTCATCGACAACCACAGCAGCAGCACTCTGGCCACCGGCTACGGCCGGGGCGGGAATGCCATGTATTCGGTGATTTTTTCCTTCAAAGGCAAAACCGCTCACGGGGCCGGCGCCCCCTGGACAGGCCGGAGCGCGCTGGATGCGGTCGAGCTCATGAACATCGCCGCCAATTTTCTGCGCGAGCACTTGTTCTATACCTACCGGATGCACTATGTCATTATCCACGGCGGGGAGGCACCCAACGTGGTCCCGGACCGGGCTTCTGTCTGGTATTACATACGAAACACGGACGAGCGGGTTGAGGACATGTATGAGAGGGTGGTCAACTGCGCCAAGGGTGCGGCCCTGGCCTCGGGTACGGAACTGACCGAAGTGCGCATCCTCTCC
>JBGUED010000125.1:0-6844 GCA_041821525.1 Candidatus Aminicenantaceae bacterium
GTTTCCTCGCTGTCGCCGGCCGTGGAAAGGGTCGTCAGCAGCAGGTCGTCCTCGTCGATCTCCTTGCCGCGGCAGAGCACCACCGCCCGTTCGATCACGTTTTTCAGTTCCCGGACGTTTCCTTTCCAAAGGAATTTTGTCATGGCTTCCCGAGCCGCAGGTGTGAAGGCCTTGGCACGGAAGTTGTTTTCTTCTGCAAAGTTACTGGAAAAGTAGTCGATCAGGAGCGGGATGTCCTCCTGCTTGTCCCGCAGAGCCGGAGAGTGGAGGGGAACTACATTCAGCCGGAAGTACAGATCCTCGCGAAAATTCCCGCTTTCGATCTCTTTTTTCAGGTCCTTGTTGGTGGCGGCTATGACCCGCACATCCACCTTATCGATCCTGCCGGAACCCACCTTCTGGACCTCGCCCTCCTCCAGGACACGGAGGACCTTTGCCTGCGTCTTGAGGCTCATGTCGCCAATCTCGTCCAGGAAAATGGTCCCGTGGTCCGCCAATTCGAATTTGCCGGGCTTCTTCTCCGTTGCCCCGGTAAAAGCGCCCTTGACATGGCCGAACAGTTCGCTCTCGATCAACTCCTCGGGAATGGCGGCGCAGTTGACTTGGACAAAGGCATCCTTGCTGCGCAGGCTTTGGGCATGCACAGCCCGGGCGATGAGCTCCTTCCCGGTCCCGCTCTCTCCGTAGATCATAATGGTGGCATTGGTGGGGGCAATTTTCTGGATCTGCTCCCAGAGGATCTTCATGGAGGGATGATTCCCGATCAACTGGTATTTCTTCTCCGTCTTCTGCCGCAGGTCGCTGCATTCACGCGCCAGCCGGTTCTGGCTGAGGGCGTTGCGGACGCTGAGCAGGACTCGTTCCCGATGCAGGGGCTTCTCAAAAAAATCAAAGGCACCCAGTTTGGTGGCCTCCACAGCCGTATGTACCGTGCCGTGGCCGGAGATCATGATCACTTCCGGAAAATAGGGGCGCTTCTTCAGCTCGGCCAGGACCTCCATGCCGTCCAGACCTGGCAGTTTGATGTCCAGCAGCACCAGGTCGAGCCCCACTGTCTCATCGATGATCTTGAGCGCTTTCTCCCCGTCTGCGGCCTCCAGGATGGCATAGCCGTCATATTCGAAGATCATCCTCAAGGACTTTCGGATGTTTTCCTCGTCATCCACGATCAGGATCTTTTCTTTGCGCTGTTTGCTCATAATCAGAATGATAGTACACCCCTCCAAAAACTGCAATCCTGCCAACCTCCCCCTCGATGTTCCCACCCCCCTCTGGCAAGTGTGATGATCTGTTTTCTGCCAACCTCCCCCTCGATGTTCCCACGTTCCATTCTGGACGCAAAGATTGCAGAGGATCCGCTGGCTTGAGAACATCCGGAGCTTCGTGTAAGATGAAATTAGTATAATGAGAAAAGCGCTTTTTCTCATCCTGGTCATGATCCTGATCGGGACCGTCGGCCACTACTTCCTGGAAGGCTGGCCTTTTCTGGACGGCTTCTACATGACCATCATCACCATCTTCACCGTCGGTTTCCGCGAGGTGCCGCCTCTTACACCCGGGGGGCAGCTCTTCACGATCGTGATCATCCTGGGCGGGGTGGGCACGCTCATTTACGCATTCACCCAGATTGGGGACATGGTGTTCGGCCAGGACATCACCTTCAATCCCTCGCCGGAGACCGAGATCCAGGTGGGAGACACCCTCCTCGTTCTGGGAGGCAAGGATTCCGAGAGGAACTTCGAAAAGCTCTTCGTCCGGGGAACAGAAACATGACAATGCTACAGAAGCGGATCGGCCTGACGGCTCTGGTGGCCGGACTTCTGGTCTTGGTAGGCACCCTTCACTCCCAGGAAGAACCCGAAAACAGCAAGTCTTTTGTCCTGGATAACGGCCTCAGGGTGTTCCTATATGAAAAAAAGGCCCTTCCGCTGCTCAACTTCGTGTTCTCTGTGAACATGGGATCCAAGGACGAGACCGAGTCCACCAGCGGCCTGGTCCACATCCTCGAGCACTATATCCTGTTCCGCGGCACCAAACAGCACACAGGGGCTGAGATCGCCCGTGACATGCGTCACCACGGGGCTTATTTCAATGCCCACACCGGGCGAGATCTATCAAGCTTCGAGATCACCATTCCCTCTAATCACGCTGACTTCGCCCTGCAGATCCTCAAGGAGATCCTCTTTGAACTGGAGCTCGATCAGGAGGCCCTGGAAGATGAAAAACAGGTCATCCTGGAAGAGCTGACACAGCTCCAGGACGATCCCTTCCGGCTGGCGACGTCCTTCCTCTACCAGAACCTCTTCCCGGGACATCCCTACCAGAGGCCGATCTACGGAACCCGGGAGGTCATCCAGGGAGCCACAGTCAAGCAGTTGTCTCAGTTTTACGGGGGATTCCTGGTCCCGGCCAACAGCGCCCTGGCTGTCGTGGGGGACTTCTCGATCTCCGCGATGGAGGAGAAGATCAAGTCCGTTTTCGAAGGCATTTCCAGTGAGGATTTTACGCCCTCACGCTACGAACAGAGCGGGCCCATGTCCGAGACCTTGGAGATCGAGCGCGAGATGGATGTGCAGATGGCCTATCTGGCCATCGGTTTGACCGGGCCCGACTACAACAGCGAGGACCAGTACGCTCTGGATGTCCTGACCGAGATTTTCGCGCGGGGAATAAACCCCATGATCTACCATCCCTTGAGTCAAAACAGGATCCAGGTGGGGGGGCTCAGGATGGGCTACAGCGCCCACCGTTACGGCGGAGCCATCACCATTGTTTTGGCCATGGAGCCCAAGCACCTCAAGCGGGCCAAACGGGAGCTCACCAAATACCTGAAGCAGGCGCGGCGGCTGAACTACTCCAGCGATGATGTCTTTGGTGAAGACCAGCTGTATGCCATGGACTATTTAGAAAGCGCCAAAAACCGGCTCCGTTTTCGCGGCGAACAGGCGCGTGAACGGGGGCTGGCGATCGCCACCTCGCTCGCGCGCTACATGCTCCTTAACGAGATCGCGGACCGGGGCAATTATCTTGAACACATTGCGGAGATCGGTACCACGGAGCTGCGCACAGCGGCAGGCAATTATCTGGGTCAGAAATACAGCGTGATCGTGACCATCGAGCCCAAAAAGAAAAAATGAAGATTATAAAATCAAAAATCCTTCCCAGTACAGTTTCCCTATTCACAGCGGCATTGCTGGCCCTGCTGGCAGCTGGACCGGAGGCAGCCCGAGCCCAGAGCCGAGGCACGATCCTCAAGGAGATCGTCCTGGAGAACGGGCTGCGTCTGATCTATGAACACGATGCCTCGTCCCAAATAACGGTCATCCAGTTCTTCATCAAGGGCGGACAACGCGCCGAGCCGCCCGGCAAGGCTGGCCTCGCATACCTGACTACCCGGCTGGCCTTGGAGATCCCGGACTTCACTCAGACCCAGAAGCTCATGAACCAGGCCACAGGCATGTACATGGCCTGTCAGGAGGATTGCACCTTCATCACACTTTTCTGTCTTTCCGAAAACCTGGAAGAGTCGCTCGAGGTGGTATCCAAGATCATGCGCAATCCGTTGATGTCCGGGATCCGTATCGACCGCATCACAAAACAGATGGAAGACCAGCTTAAGACCGAGCAAGACGATTCTGTCAACCTGGCCCACTCCGCATCCATGGCGGCCTTTTTTAAGGACACTCCCTATGCCTCTTCGGTGTTCGGCACCAAGGACTCGCTCAAGGCTATCAAAAAAAGCGATATCACATGGTTCTACAGGCATTTTTTCCATGCTGGGAACATGCTGGTGGTAGTGACCTCGGACCTGGAAGAAAAGGACATCAAGGGCCTGATCGATGCGCATTACGGCCCCTTTCCCAATGGCCCCGCTCCCGACCTCCCCTCCTTCAAATCACGGCCGGCTCCCAAGGAATCCATCTTCCAGGAAAAAGACAAGGAACAGTCCTTTGTCTCGGCAGCGTTTGCCCTGAATATCCGGACCCGCCGGGAGTATGCCCTGAGCTTTCTCCTTGACTGCCTGCTGGGAAAGGGGATTCATTCCCGCCTGTGGGATCTCCGAGTGCGGCAGAAGCTCGCCTACTCCGTACAGTCCCGTCTCACACATGCGGAGCAGGGTACGCTGCTGGAGGCATTTCTTGAAACCGAACATTCCAAGACCGAAAAGGCCCGTGACGCGCTGCAGGCCGCCCTCTTGGAGCTCCATGAAAAAGGGATCGACAGCCAAGAGCTGGAGATGACCAAAAATTACGCCAAAGCCCAGATCCTGCGTGACAACGAGACCAAGGTAAGCCGCAGCAGGACGCTGGCGTTCTATGAGACCGTTGGCCTGGGATACACCTTCCTGGCGGATATTCTGGAAGAGATCGATTCAGTAACGCTGGACGAGATGAACGGTTTCATCCGGTCCGGTCTGGCCCCCCAGGACTGCCTCTTCGTCATCATCGGCCCGGCCGAAGACGAACAATAGGCGGCAAAACGGCTCAGCCGGTTCCGACGATCGCCTCCAGTTCCTCCACGGTCTTGGGAATGGGCTTGCCCAGCACCCGGCAGCCCTCATCAGTCACCAACACATTGTCTTCGATCCGGATGCCGCCAAAATCGCGGTATTCATTCACGCGGTCAAAATCGATGAACTCCGTGTGTTTGTCTTCCTTGATCCACTTGTCGATGAGGGCGGGAATAAAGTAGATCCCCGGCTCCACAGTCAGAACATAACCCGGCTTCAGCTCTTTGGCCAGCCTGAGGAAGGCCAAACCAAACTGGTCGCTGCGCTGGATGGTCTTGTCATACCCCACGTATTTTTCACCCAGGTCTTCCATATCATGGACATCCAGCCCCATCATGTGACCCAGTCCGTGCGGCATGAACAGGGCGTGGGCGCCGGCCTTGACCGCCTCTTCGGTATCGCCCCTCATCAGGCCCAGGCCTTTCAGCCCCATCGCGATGGTGGTGACGGCCTGGAGGTGGACCTGTTTGTTCAAGACCCCGGGACTAATGGAGGCGATAGCCGTGGTCTGGGATTCCAGCACGATGGTGTAGATATCCTTCTGTTTCTGGCTGAAGCGACCTCCAACCGGCATGGTGCGCGTAATGTCGGCTGCGTAGTGCATAGCTGTTTCTGCACCGCTGTCATTGACCATCAAACGGCCCTCCTGCAGCGTGTTGCCGTGAAAGTGGTTGTGCAGGATCTGTCCGTTTATCGTCAGGATCACAGGAAAAGACACATGCCCGCCGTGGGAGAGGGCGATGCCCTCCACCATTCCCGCGATCTCACTCTCAAGTACCCCCGGTTTTGCCATCAGCATAGCCGTCGTGTGCATGTCATAGGTGGCTTCCAGGGCCAGCTCGATCTGTTCCACCTCTTCCGGTATCTTTACGGAGCGTTGCTCTACCACAGCCAGGACCAGCTCTTCAGATACGTGTTCACGGATCTTATCGGGCGAAAGCCCCAGCAGGCCCTGCAGCTTGAGGACGGATTCCGGTCGGTAAGGAGCCAGCAGGTGGATCTTCTTCCCTTTCGCCTGCGCCTCCTTTATCGCCTCCTCCAGCTTGTCCAGGGGAAATGTCTCCGTGATCCCGACCTGCGCCGCCCGGTCCCGCATGAGCGTCTGGTCTCCCATCCAGATAATGTCATCCACACTGACGTCGTTCCCGAAGAGCATGTCCCGGTCCGCGTCCACATCTATCACGCCGGCCAGATCCGATGAGTCGAGCCCAAAAAAGTAGAGGAAGGAGCTATCCTGCCGGAAGTGATAAGGATTGGCGGGATAGTTCATGGGGCTGTACTGATTCCCCAGGAAAAGCAGCATCCCGGATCCAATCTGCCTTTTAAGACGCTTGCGTCTCTGTGTATAGATTTCGGTTTCGAACATATTTTCTCTCCTTCTCGGTTTTTGGTTGGATCTGTGGATCAAAGTATCTGTATATCAACTCCTGGGATTAAAATCAACGCTGCCGTGGGAGCGCCTTAGCCGAGGGAGCCAGAGCCAGGCCGCCCTTTGAGGTGACCCGGAGTTCCGACGGGAGCATGCGTCCGCAGGAAAGGACGGCGTCGATGGTCTCATCCAGGGGAACGGGATTGATGTATCCACCCAGTATGAGGTCGGCGCATACGAATGCCCCCGAGGACGCGGCTGCATTGCGGGTGTGGCAGGGAATCTCGCACATCCCCTGAACCAGGTCGCACACGGAGCCCATGGTGTTCTGGAACGAGATGGCGGCCGCATCGGCCGCCTGACGAGCGCTGCCTCCAGACATCTCGACCACCAGAGCCGCGGCCATGGCACCGGCCGCACCGATCTCCACCTGACACCCGGCGATTTCCGCGGCAAATGTGGCGCGAGCGGCCACGATCACTCCCACTGCCGAGGCAGCCAGCAGGCCCAGGACCGCTGCTTCTTCGGTCCTCCCCTGTTCTTCCAGCAGGGAGACTACCACTCCGGGAATGACTCCTGCCGCCCCCCCGGTGGGTGCGGCGCACACCACGCCCTGGCTGTTGCAGACGTGCATGACCGCCATAGCCCGCGCCGCAGCACGTGTGTGCATCCCCCCTACTGCCAGCCGGCCCTCCTGTTCCGCCCGGAAGATATTTCCGGCCGTGGGAAGGAGAAGCTGCATCCGGATGTCTTCATGCCGCAGGCCCTGTTCTACGGAACGGCGCATGATCCCCAACCGCTCTTTCATCCCTGCCAGGACTTCTTCCTGGGAAACCCGGACCGCCTGGTCGTGGACTTCCCCGGCGTCCTGAACCGCTCGCCGCGCAGGACGATCGACGTCAACGAAGATCCCGTGCAGCGCGTCAGGATCGCCCAGTTCAGCGCCGACTCCCCGCGCGTGGCGC
>JBGUED010000126.1:0-6768 GCA_041821525.1 Candidatus Aminicenantaceae bacterium
CTTCGAAAGGATGCTGGGCTACCTTTATATGTACCGCGGCGTCACTAAGGCCTACTGCTCCGTTTACCACGTAGGCGATCTGGTGGCCACCATCAAGCCCACCGTCTTTGCGAGCGTTCCCCGGATCTACGAGAAGACCATCAGGCTCCCAGGTGACTTTCCTGTGTCCCAGCCTTACTGGTTGAAAACGCCGCCCGGGTTCGGCATTTTTACGGTCCGGGAACAGCAGCTGATTGGTGAGGCAGAGAATCCTCCCTCCCTGTCCGTTCAGGTCGTGCTGAGTGCAGGCGGAGAGTCCCTGGAATATGCCCTTCCTGTCCTGTACCGGTGGACAGACCGGGTCGACGGCGAGCTGTTCAGGGCCTTCGAAGTCAGGCCCTGTGTGACCCTGCAGCTGGAAGACAAGGTGAGCATATTCGCTGACAGTGAGCCGAAAGAGGTCAGGATCAAGCTGACGAGCCACTCTCCCAGCGCCTCCGGCCGGGTCAGGCTCAAGGGAAACGGAGGCTGGCAGGTCTCGCCGGCGGAGGTTGCTTTTGCGTTCACTGAAAAGTACGCGGAACAGCAGGCATCATTCATGGTCACTCCGCCTGAGAGGGCGGGCGAGGCCTTGCTCACGGCCGAGGCCGAGATCGGAGGTGTGACAATGGACCGAGCCCTGGTGGAAATCTCCTATCCCCACATCCACCGGCAGGTCTATTTCCCCGAAAGCCGGGTGAAGGTCGTCAAGCTGGACTTCCGCCGCCTGGGAAGCCGGCTCGGTTATATCATGGGCGCCGGAGACGAGGTCCCGTCCGGGCTGCGCAGCCTCGGATACGAGGTGGTCGAGCTGAGTGATGAGGCGCTGGAGAGCGCAGATCTGTCCCGGTTCGATGCCATCATCACAGGGATTCGGGCCTATAACACGCGCGAACGGCTCAAGCACGCACAGCCCAGGCTCCTGCAGTATGTTGATGACGGAGGGACCCTGATCGTCCAGTACAACGTCTCCCGCGGTCTGCAGCTGGAAAACCTCGGCCCCTATCCTTTCACCCTCGGGAGGGACCGTGTGAGCATGGAGGCTGCGCCTGTCAAATTCCTCGATCCGGATCATCCTCTCCTGAATTTTCCCAACACCATCACGCAGAAAGACCTGGAGGGATGGATTCAGGAGAGGGGCCTGTATTTCGCATCCCGTTGGGACGAGAAATACACTCCGGTTCTCTCCTCACACGACATTGGCGAGCCGGATCGGAAAGGAGGTCTCCTGTACGCGCGGTACGGAGATGGAGTGTTCATCTACACCGGCTACTCCTGGTTCCGCCAGCTGCCGGCCGGTGTCCCGGGAGCGTTCCGGTTCTTCGTCAACCTGATTGAAGCAGGAAAATACCATGCCGAATCCATTGAACGATAATCCCGGTCACGAAATAAAACCAGAAATGGAACAGGAAAGACCGCCCCTTTTTTCGTCCTGGAAAAAATGGTATGCCCTGGTGCTGCTGCACCTGGCTTTCCTCATCGTGGTCTTTTATCTGTTCACCAAGGCGTTCGAATGATATCCGGGATGGTCACTTGAGATCCAAGACTTCTCCTTTGATCGGCGACTACCTGAATCACTTCGACAGGGTAGAGGATTTTTTCAATGGAGATTTCCGGGACCCGGACGCTTTCAGGCGCCAGGCCGAGGCGGTCCGGGCACGCCGCCTCGACCGGGAACGGCTCGCCGAGGTCCTGGGGGAGCAGAATCAAGGATACGGCTGCGGACCGCTGACACTCCAGAATATCGACAAGCTGGCCCGGGCCGAAACCTGCGCCGTGGTGACAGGTCAGCAGGTTGGGCTCTTCTCGGGGCCCCTCTACACCGTGTACAAGGCGCTCACTGCGATCAGGCTGGCCGAGTCCCTCGACCGGGACAGTGAGGGAGGCTGTGTGCCGGTCTTCTGGCTGGCGTCTGATGACCACGACATCGCCGAGATCGATCACGTGGAGCTCCTGGGCCAGGACAACCGCATCCGGGAGATCCGCTTCCCAGACTATAACGCGGAGCTCAGACTCCCGGCCTCGGATGTGATACTCACGCATGAGGTCCGAGCCTGCCTCCAGCAGCTCGAAGCCCTGACCCGGGATTCCGAGTTCAAGCCCGAGATTCTGGCCCATCTCGGCGCAGCCTATTCACCCGGTCGGTCGTTTGCGGATGCCTTTGCCCTCTGGATGACACGGATATTCTCCGCATACGGGTTGGTGTTCATAGATGCTGCAGATCCCCGCCTCAAGGACCTGGGTAAGGAGGCATTCCAACACGAGATCGCTGAAAACTCCCCCTCCACAGAGCAGGCCTTCGACACATCGAAAAGACTGGAACAGGCCGGATATCCTGTCCAGGTCCGGCTGCACAAGGGGATCCTCAACCTGTTTTATGTCGAGCCGGAGCGGCAGGCCGTTAGCTTCCGGGCGGGAGACTTCCATATAAAGGGATCAGAACAGCCTCGTTCCCGCGAAGGACTCCTGGCCCAGGCTGCAGAGAAGCCGCACCTCTTCAGCCCCAATGTCCTACTGCGGCCCGTGTATCAGGACATGCTCCTGCCCACGGTCGCCTATGTGGGCGGACCCGGAGAGATCGCCTATTTTGCGCAGATGAAGGGGATCTACCAGAGCTTCGGCCTGCCCATGCCGATCATCTACCCCCGGAAAAATATAATCCTCCAGGAAAAAAAAGTTGAACATGTGCTGGATAATCTCGAGCTGCGGATCCCGGATTTCCACGGAAGCGTGGACAGCCTGATCATGCGCATCTCCCGGGACGAGCTCCCCGAATCCCTGGGCTTGGCTCTGGCAGCGGCCGCCTCTCACCTGGAACAGGATTTTCAGGCCATCCGCAGCGAGATCGCGGCCCTCGATCCAACCCTGGAAAAGTCGGTCGAAGCCAGTCTGGGAAGGGTCGACCGGGAACTCAAGTCCCTGGAAAAGAAGGCCCTGCAGGCTTTGATGAAGCGCAGCAGCATCGCGGCCGACCAGGTGAACAAGGCCAAAAACTGCCTCTTTCCGCGCAATCGCCCGCAGGAAAGGGTATTCAATGTCACGCCTTTTTTGATCAAATACGGATATGCGTTAGTAGACAAGCTCTATAAGGCGATCGACATGGACGATTGTGAATATCAAATACTACAGGTGTAACCATGCTGGATACTTTGAAGGAAAACCGTGAGAGCCTGGATGCCCTGGCTTTTGGTGCGCATGCCGACGATGTGGAACTGTCATGTTCCGGCACCATCATAAAACTCGAGGCCCTGGGATACAGGACCGGAGTCATTGCCCTCACACAGGGGGAGATGGCTACGCGGGGAAGCGCCGATATCCGGACGCGCGAGTTTGCTGAGGCCGGTGAGATCATGGGCCTTACCGCCCATAAAATGCTGGACATCCCGGACGGCCGGATCGAGGTTTCGTGGGAGAACAAGCTCAAGGTCATCCAGGAGATCCGGACTTTCAGGCCCCGGATCGTGTTCGTCCCCTACTGGGAGGCCCGCCACCCGGATCACGAACATGCCTCTCACTTGGTGCGCGAGGCTGCCTATCTGGCTGGGCTGAGGAAGCTGGATACGGGTCAGGAGCCGTTCCGTCCCCACAAGGTTATCTTCTATCAGACCCGGTTCGAATTCCAGCCCTCTTTCATCGTGGACATTTCAGACTTCCATGAACGCAAGGTGAAGTCCATCCTGGCATACAGGTCCCAGTTCCACAATCGGGATAAGGCTGAATTCGGCAGCGATGAGACGCTGCTCAGCCGGCCCGAATTCATGGACAGGATCACGACCCGGGACCGGCAGTACGGCGCCTACATCGGCGCGAAATACGGCGAGCCATTCCTCATCCGGGAGTTCTTGAAGATAGAAGACCCGGTGGCCTTCTTCGGTCCTGAGTACCTTGACACGGTCCCATGAAGATCGCGATAGTCTGTTATCCTACCCACGGCGGAAGCGGTGTGGTGGCCTCGGAGCTGGGGATCAGCCTGGCCGAGAAAGGGCACGAGATCCACATCGTGAGCTATGCCCAGCCCTTCCGTTTGCGCTCCTTCCACCAGAACCTCTTTGTGCACGAGGTGGGTGTGGCCTCCTACCCGCTGTTCAAGTATCCCCCCTATGCCCTGGGGTTGGCCACCAAGCTGGTGGAACTGGTCGAGGAGTGTGATATCGAGCTTATTCATGCTCATTATGCCATACCCCATGCGGCCAGCGCCTACCTCGCTCAGAAGATCCTGGAGCCGCGCCGAGTCAAGACCATCACGACTCTGCACGGGACGGACATTACCCTGGTTGGGGCCGACCAGTCGTTCCACCGGGTCATCAAGTTCGCCATCGAGCAGTCGGATGGCGTGACCGCCGTGTCGAATTACCTGAAAGAGCGCACGGTCGAAGAGTTTGATATCCAGCGAGAGATCCAGGTCATCTACAATTTTATCGACACGGCCCGCTCGGCACCGGACCGCGCTGACTGCACTCGTGAGACCTATGCCCCGCAGGGTGAGAAAATCCTGATGCATGCCTCAAATTTCCGTCCGGTCAAGCGAGTAGGGGACGTGGTGCGCGTGTTCGCTCGCGTGCATGAGCAGATGCCGGCCAAGCTCATCCTGATTGGAGACGGGCCTGAGCGGCTGTTCATCCAGCAGCTGGTCAAGGAACTGAGGCTGGTAAGCGATGTATATTTTCTCGGGGAGCAGGACTATCTCGAGCCCCTGTTTTTCTGTGCAGACCTGTTCCTCCTGCCCAGCGAGCAGGAGAGCTTCGGGCTGACAGCGCTCGAGGCCATGGCCTGCGGTGTGCCGGTGGTGGGGGCGGAGACCGGGGGTATGCCGGAAGTGGTTGTCCACGGCGAGACCGGCTTTCTGCTCCCTATAGGCGACATCAAGGGCATGGCCGAGCATGCGGCCGGTCTCCTGAACAATGCGGAGCAGCATGAGCGCTTCAGGGGGCAGGCCAGGGAGCGGGCCGGCCGGCATTTCAACAGCGATACGATTATTCCCCAGTACGAGGACTTTTACGCGAAGATCCTGGACGGCTGAGGTGATCCGAATGCCAAAGCCCATATGCAGACGAAAGAAGAGTGACCGATGAGCCGCATAGACTGGATCGTGATGAGCTCCTTCCTCATCTTCGTGGCCCTCTACGGGATCTGGAAGTCCCGGGGTAAGAAAGACCTCAAGGGCTATCTTCTGGCGGACAGAAAAACGCCCTGGTACGCCATCACACTCTCCATCATGGCCACGCAGGCCAGCGGCATCACCTTCCTTTCCACTCCGGGACAGGCCTATGTGGACGGGATGCGCTTCGTTCAGTTCTATTTCGGCCTGCCGATCGCCATGGTCATCCTCTCGGTCACCGCGGTCCCCGCCTATCACCGGATGAAGGTCTACACGGCCTATGAGTTCCTGGAGCAGCGCTTCGACCACAAAAACCGCACCCTGGGCAGCATCCTCTTCCTGATACAGCGTGGATTGGGAGCCGGATTCACGATCTTTGCCCCGGCGCTTATCATCTCCGTGATCCTGGGTTGGGACATCCAGTTCACCATATTCATGATTGGCGGGATCGTCATTCTGTACACCACGATCGGAGGCACGGACGCGGTGAACAAGACCCATTTCCTACAGATGTTCATCATCACGACCGGCATGGTGACCGCGTTCTATATGATCTTCCGCCTATTGCCTTCGGACATCTCGTTCCTGGATGCGGCTCATGTAGCCGGCAAGCTGGGCAAACTGAATGTCGTAAATTTCGCCTTTGACTGGAAGGACCGCTACAACGTCTGGTCCGGCCTGATCGGGGGGACATTCCTGTTTCTCTCCTACTTCGGGACGGACCAGTCCCAGGTGCAGCGCTACCTGTCCGGGCGCTCGATCGCCCAGAGCCGCATAGGGCTCCTGGCCAACGGCTTCCTTAAGGTTCCCATGCAGTTTGGCATACTCCTGACCGGCGCCATGATCTTTGTTTTCTACCAGTTTGCAGCCCCGCCCCTGCTTTTCAACCCGGTCGAAACCGCTAAGGTTAAAAACAGCGCCTATGCCGAGGCCTACACGCAGCTGGAGGCAGAACACAGCCTACTGCACGCTGAGAAACAGGACCATATCCGGGACATGCTGACTGCCATCGAGGCTGATGGGGCCGCCGACGTGGACGATGCTGTGGACAGGGTCAGGCGGTCGCGGGAATTAGAGCTCGAGATCAGGGAAGAGGCGTCCCAACTCATGCAGAAGGCCGATCCTACGGCCGACACCAACGACACTAACTACATATTTTTGAGCTTTGTCACCAAATTCCTGCCCGTGGGGCTCATCGGGCTCATCCTGGCGGCCATCCTCTCTGCCTCCATGTCCTCTACGGCGGCCGAGCTGAACGCCCTGGCCTCGGTGACCGTGGTGGATATCTACAAGCGGACTTTCAAGCAGGATGCCTCGGATCGCCATTACCTCATCGCGTCCAAGATAGCCACGGTGTTCTGGGGGATATACGCCATCAATTTCGCCCTGTTCGCCAACCGTCTGGGTTCGCTCATCGAGGCCGTCAACATCCTGGGTTCTCTTTTTTACGGCACCATCCTGGGGATATTCCTGCTCGCCTTCTGCTGCAAATACATCGGCGGCCATGCCGTATTTATCTCGGCCATCGTCGCGGAGTTTACGGTCCTGGCCTGTCACTTCTTTACGGAGATCCCCTACCTGTGGTTCACCGTGATCGGCTGCGTTGTCCTCATCATCCTCGCCCATATCCTGAACCCTTTCTTTTCGGGGAC
>JBGUED010000127.1:0-6606 GCA_041821525.1 Candidatus Aminicenantaceae bacterium
GATACTCGATCTCCATCTGCTCCGCCTGCTTGCCGTTGATCTCCGCCCTCTCGGATTCGACTTTTTCGATGAAACCGACCTCACTATGTGCGTATTTGACCGCATCGGTGATCTGTGAGATGTGGCGCACGATCTCTGTCAGGATCTTGCCGTTCTGGAGGAACGGGGAAGATTCATGATACCCTTTCTGGGCCTCCCGGGGGAAAAGATACGGCCCCTTGTCTGAGATCAGATAGAATTCGAGCTCTCCCAGGGCATGGAGTTCCATCCCCGTGTTTTCCTTGAACAGGCTGTGAGCCTGGGCCAGGATATTGTCCGGAGCAAAAGGAGCGCGTTCCCCGTCCTGGTTTACGTATCGGCAGATAAAATCCAGGCTGCCCTGATCGAAGGGATTGAGAAACGCCGTCCTGTACTCGGGGACCACGTACACATCCGACAGGGAGGCATCGACCATCCCGGTGAACAGCGAACTCCCGTCCACCCGCTCCCCTTCGGCTAGGATCCGCTCCGCCCGCTTACGCCCCGTGACCGGGAGCAGCAGTTCTTTTAGCCGTCCGTCGAGTGCCGTGTAGTGAAAGGTGATGCGTTCGATCTGTTTGTCTTCGATGATACTCAGGAGGTCGCTGCGCTGGAACTCGGCGGGAGGTTTATCCAGGAACGTCGACAGCGGGTTGGTGAGCGCGTAGGAAAATTTGTCTTCGGACATGTCCAGACTCCATTCTAGTGCGTTGAAGAAAGAATATTTTAAGGGATATCCCTGCCTACATGCAATCTTTGATTCTGCCATGCATCCGGAATGACCTTGAAGGACAGCCTGGTCAAGAGCACATCATTCAGGAAAATGGATACGGACCACTGTCCCTGGTGCTCCTTCAATGCTCCCGGTTCGATCCTATCGTATGCCGTGACCGCCTCCAAATAGGTCTCCTCCTGGTTGATGACCGCCTCATCAGACTCCTTAAACAGGATTTTATCGGGCGAGTACCACTTCCATTTCAGCACCACTTCCTGGGCCACATCCTTCAGGTAGAGGAAACAAATGACCGGGTCCTTGCCTGCCCGGAATTCGGTCACGGCCTCTCCCGGTTCCAGGAGTACCTGGCTCTCATCAATCTCCCTGCACAAGGTGACCTCCTGCAAAATGCGAGCGGGATCCGGCAGGGGCTCGACCTTGAAAGAGATGCAGCCCGGCAGCCCTGCGATGAGGCAAAAACAGCAAAGAACCAGAGTGACATTTTTCACAGCGGAATCAGCTCCACGAGAAATTGTTTGGACAGGCTGCGCCACACGAATCTTATCTGAAACCGGCCGGCATCTCGGATGAGATACAGGTCGATGTTACTCATGCGGTTCAGGAGAAAATCATAGTTCAGGAGCGAATGAAATCGCCAGCTCCGGAAAAGCCCTAATGAGATATCCGCAAAGGTCTGCTGCCACTCCCTGAGCTTAGGATCATATGAGACTGAGATCCAGCCGTTCAGCCATGGTTTGGGATTGGTGCGGAGGATGAAACTCAGGTCCTGGCTGGTAGTTCCTTCGATGAGCCAGTTTTGTGTCCGCCGCCGAGACTGGGCGCTGTAGAACATTTCGAAATACACACCCTGAGACAGTTTTTTTCGCAGGTTCAGTATGAAGCCCCCCGAAGTGAAGTTGCGCTGTTTTTTCTCAACGAATTGTTCCGCAGAGATGCGAAAATCCAGGCTGAAGCCCTTGGGCAGATCGAGGGGATGGGTTGACAGGTTGAGGATGGTATTGTTGCTGTATGTCTGTTCCTGCTCCGCGGAAGTCTTCAGGTGATTGTAGATGAGGATGTTGTTCAATTGGATCGAGAGCAGCCCACCGTAGAAAGTCAACGGATTGACCCCCAGCCGGACCTGAGGCCGGGAAAGGAGTTCGGAACCCATGAGGTCATAGTTGAGATAGTAATCAGCCGCGAGGTTGAACACACGGGAGGAGTGAGCCAGGCTGAGGGCGCCCGACAGTATCTCTGAAAAATCATCGCTCCCACCCATTTTCACACGGGAATAATCGGAATTGAGCATGAGATTCAGCCCGCGTACAAGTGAGGTGCCGTAGGCCAGGTTGCCTACAATCTGATGCTGGAGGTCGGACCTGCCGGCCACGGACAGCTCACCATAGCGCCCTCCCGACACCAGAGCCTGGGCACCGAACCACGCCTCCCCGACAAAATTGACCGGCTTGTTAAGAGCGAAATCAAAGTTGGTGCTGATGGTGTTCGACCACTTCTTATTGACAAAGAGGTTCGTGTTCCAGAGCCGTGAGGAATTGTAATTCCCTCTGAAACCGAGCGTTGTGCTGCTGTTATATACCAGGGAGGTGGCGTGAAGGAGGTCGGCCTGCCGCGCTGGTCCCTGATAATCCTTCAGGAACGACCGCTCCTCATAATGCAGGCTGGTAAAACTGCTGATCAGATCTTTTTCGGAGTAATTGTAGCTGGCCCGCCCGATCAATCCCTGAGACCGGGTGTACCAGACCTTGTCCAGGGAAAATCCGCCTCCCTTCTGCTCCAGGCCGTCGGAAAGCTTGAAGCGGGAGAAGCTCAGCGAGGGCAGCCCCTCGACATAGAAGGTCACCTCAAAACCCTGGACCTCGTAGGTTTCTGTGATGTGGATCTCCCGACAGGTGCAGTACAGCAGTGAACGCTGGATGTGCGGGAGAGTCAACTCATCCAATTGAGGAAGCGTCAAAAGGACCTCCTCCTCTGCCGGCTCACCCACATAGTGTTCTTCGATCTTTTTACCGAAAACAATCAGATTCCCCCGGGATTTTTCCGGATCGAAAACAAGCTCATCTCCCGAGAGGGTGTCATCCCCTCTTGTAAGGATCACACGGCCGAGGGCATGAAAAGCGCGCGCATTTATGTCGACCTTCAAGCGGACACAGGACACGGAATAGCCGCCCCATTCAAAGGTAACATCCCGGCCAAAAATCTGATTAGAATCGTAACTGTAGGCCAGATACTCCCCCCGCAGCTTGAGAATCGGAAGGTCTGAACCTGAAAGAGTCGGAGCCCAGGCGGCACCCAGCCAGGTGAGCAGGAGGGCCGATATGATTTTTTTCAATTGTTGATTCGTAGCTGATAGATCTTCTGGGTGGCGTCCGCATTCCATAGAAAGATGCCATCAAACGCCAGACCTCGAGGCGCCTGCCCCGGAGATAAAAAAGTTTTGATCACGGCTCCCTGCAGCGAAACTTGATAGATCGTCAATGTGGTGGCATCCGAAAGCCAGAGAGAGCTCCCATCGAATGCGATGCCATCCACCCGCTTGCCTGGATTGGCAAAAGAAAACAGGATCTCGCCGGTCAGGTAATCAACCTGGAGGAGCTTATTGGACAGGGCATCGGCGATCCATAGAGCTCCGCTCCCATAGGCCAGGGCAGTGAATGAGCCCTTTTGGAGATCGAGCCGCTTTTGGATTCCTCCGGTCAGGATCCCTACCCTGAAGACCGTGGCCCCGGCCTCGCTGCAGATCCACAGGTCTTCGCCGTCAAAGGCAACACCGGACAGCAGTGATTGGGGCGAGGCAAGCGACCGGACCAGGGCGCCGTTCAACCGGTTCAGGCTGTACAGGATGTCCGTGTATCCATCGGCATTCCAGAGGGTGCTGCCGTCCCAGGCCAACCCCAGAGGAACGGCGGCGGGACTCAGGATGGTGTTGACGACCTCGAACAGTGTATCGCTGGCCTCGGGATCGAACGGATTGTCGAAGCTGCGGTCCTGACAGGCGGGACAGACCAGAATACTAAAAAGAAAAATGAAGAGTAACGGCCATGCCTTTGTGGTCAACACTTTGCAGCTGCAGCTTAAGTTTATGTTTTTCTCTTTTATTAAGAATAACATAAATGTCGAGCAAATTCACCGCCCAAATGCCAACGGCCGCCAGGATGAATATGTTCCGCTGCTTGTCGTAGTCCTCGGTCAGCTCCCGGTAGCGGGTGGCATCCTCCACATTTTCCGCTTCCCGGTACTTATCGTAGTAGACGTTTCCCTTGTGGTTGTTGTAAAAGATCTGGTAAATGCTGAAGATCTCGGCACCGAGGAAGAAGATCCCCTCAACATAGCGCTTCTCTGCCAACTGCCCCCAACCGGGGATGAGGAGAGATTTTTTCAGCGAAGTCAGTCCGGCTTTTTGTTCCGGCTGCTGGGAAGTCTTATCCTGTTGGGCAAAACAGGGCGAGAGGCACCCCAATACCGCCACAAAACAGATGACAGTCACAATGGAGAAATGAAGCGGACAAACGCTGTGAAGAGCTCTCAGGCCTACTCTCCCGGAACCTTGAACTGCTGGATACGGTTGTTATCCTTGTCCACGACGTAGATCTCGCCTCTGCTGTTCATAGCGAGGGCATTCGGCAGGTTGAACTGCGCAGGACCGCTGCCGTAGGTCCCCCACTGCATCATGAATTTCCCGTTGGCATCGAACTTGATGATCCTGTGATTCCCTGAATCGGCCGCAAAAATGTATCCCTGGGGATCCACATACACACACTTGGGGCTCTCCAGTCGATTAGCCTTCAACTCGATCCGGCCCCAGGCGGTATCGTACTGTCCATCGGCGGAGAATTTGTGGATTCCATTGCTGTCGAGCACGAACAACTCATCGTTTTGGTTGAAAGCCAGAGATACAGGTCCCCTGAGGACTCCCCGCGTCCCCTCCGGCTTGCCGAGCGTGCCGGCAGGCTTGAGGATGTGGGAGAATTTTTTCACACAGTGGTTTCCGTAATCCGCCACAAACACTTCGTTGCGGCTGTTCACAGCCACGGCAAAGGGAAGCCGAAACTCCTCAGGACCACTCCCTTCGCCTCCCACACGCAATGAGAACCTCCCTTCCCGGTTATACTTGTAGACAGAGTGCCTGACGGAGTCCGTTATGTATACGCTGCCATCTCCACCCACCGCAATGCCGGTCAGGGTTTTGAGGCCCGGTGACCCTCTGCCGCCGACTTCCCAAGTGGGCACGGCTCTGCCCTGGTTATCGAACTTTCGCACCTTTTCCTTACTGTCATCGATCACGAAAAAATTGCCCTGCGGATCGAAGGCAATATCCTTGGGTTTGGAGAACTGCCCCCCCCTCCCGCCTGCGATCCCTCGCACAAAGTCGTATTTTCCCGCCGTCAGGGTGACGTTGACAATCTGATTGAGCTCCTCGTTCTGTTCGACAACAATCTCGCCTTCCCAAGCTACATAGTTGGCTTTTACCACCCTTAGCTTGTGTGTCCCAAAGGAGACATACTCCAGGAGGCAATCGGTCACCATACCCGTGTCTTTCCCGTTCATGAACACCTTCGCACCCTCAGGCGTGGATTCGATCCCCAGGTTTTTGCCGATCCTCTCCAGGGTGAACTGTTTGGCATGCGCAATCTCGGGCAGCAGGATCATCTCGGTTATGGGAGCAAAGCCCTCCTTGCGGATCTCGAGCTCGAACTGGGGGGATTCGGATTTGATGATCTTGGGTGAGCGTCCCTCTTCCCTGCCGTTGACAAAGATCTCAGCATCTGAAGGCTGGGTTCGGACCTCCAGGGAATACTCGTTGATCAAACCCTTGTATTCGAGCTCGGCGAATTCCATGAGCTGAAGCAGCGTGTCGTTCATCGCCATGAACCGCGTGTATTCTTTGGCAAACTGTTCATTGACTTCGAACATGTTTCGCATAGACTCGAGAGTCTCCAAGGGATTCCCCAGCTGTTCCTGAGCTACCGCGATCAGATAGTAGATCTCAGTCGCGATCTTCCCCCTCAAAGAAAAATCAGAGATCCGGAACGCTTTGGCAATGACCGGGCCCAGGGATTCGACGGCCTCCTCCAGGTCCCTCTGCTGAGCGACTTGCTGCCTGCTGCGCGTTATGACCTGCTCGATCTGTGCGACCACATCCTCCTGGCTCGGCTCGACCCGCATCTCGACCGGAGCTTCCCGAGCCAGGTCTTCTTCACTGATCTCCTCGACTCCCCATTTATGGATGTAGCCGGTGAACGTCTGACCTTCGATTTCGACAGAGACCCGGTACCAGTCCCCTTCCTGGGCCTCGATGGTCATGACCGTCCCCAGGTTCAGCCGGGAGAGGGTTTCGGCGCTGAAGTCCGGCTTGGACTTCAGGCGGGAACCGTCGGTGGTCACACGCAGTTTGATCTGGCCCTGGGCGTAGACCAAACATACCACCAAAAGACACAGTATACTAAAAATCACAAAGCGCTTGGATGCGGCCATAACACAATCCTTAATTGAATTTTCGGGTTGTATAATCCAGGATTACCCAGTTCTGGTCCCTTTTGACCAGCCGCCAGGTCACTTCTCCATTGAAAACCTCTTTGCGGATGCCCTCGGCCCGGGACACTCCCTGGACGATCTTGAAGAAGGTGACATCTGCGCGGTCATCGTTCAGCTGGATTTTGATCCTCTCAGGAGGGATGAGGCACTGGAGGTTGTTGTAATCGTTGAATAGGTCCCTGATCTCGGTCTGCTTCTTGGCCAGGCTACCTTCATCGAACGCGCTGAGCAGGGCGATGTCCTCCGATTCCTCGGCTGCCCGCTGCCGTTCCACCAGAGCCCTGATATCCCGCATGGCTGCAAGGGCTGCATTTGCCTGG
>JBGUED010000128.1:0-6599 GCA_041821525.1 Candidatus Aminicenantaceae bacterium
CTGCTGAAGTAATGCGCCTTATGGGGGATAAAAGCCGTGCGCGGCAGGAGATGAAAAAGGCCAAACTTCCGATCACTCCCGGTTCGGACGAGATCGTGGCTGACATCGATGAAGCAAAAAAGTTGGGCAAGAAGATAAAGTATCCTCTCATCCTCAAGGCGGCGTCCGGAGGGGGCGGCAAGGGCATGCGCATCGTCCGGACCCCGGCGACATTGGAAGAACAGCTTTCCATCGCTCAGTACGAGGCCAAAGCCGCCTTTGGTGACCCTTCCATGTACATGGAGAAATACATCGAGGGAGCCCGGCACATCGAGATCCAGGTCATCAGGGATGCCCAAGGCCGTTCGCTGGTCTTCGGCGAACGGGAATGCTCTATCCAGAGAAAACACCAGAAGGTCATCGAGGAAACCCCCTCACCCTTCATCGATGAAAAAACCCGCAGGCGGATCGCCAAGGCAGTCGAGGACGCGACCAGCTTTATCGATTACCAGAGCCTGGGAACCTTCGAGTTCCTGGTGGACGAGCAGAAGAATTTCTATTTCATGGAGGCCAACACTCGGGTCCAGGTGGAGCACCCCATCACCGAAATGGTATACGGGATCGACCTCATAAAGGAACAGATCCGCCTGGCGGCAGGAGAAGAACTCTCCCTGCCGCACGATATCAGGATGCAGGGACACAGCATGGAATGCCGCATCAACGCCGAGGATGCAGAGACGTTTATCCCCTCACCCGGGAAGATCGAATTCCTGGTGCTGCCCGGCGGGCAGGGAATCCGTGTGGATACCGCGGCTTACGAAGGTTGGATCATCCCCCCGGATTACGATTCGCTGATCGCAAAGATCGTCGCGGTCGCGCCCTCCCGTAAGGAAGTCATAAACAAGATGTGTACGGCCCTGGAAATGACCACCATCGTGGGGATCAAGACGAACATCCCGCTGCACTTGAGCATCCTCGCCAACTCGGATTTCAAAAAGGGACGGTACAACATCCAGTTCCTGGAAAGTATGCTGGATAAACAGATCAGCAAGCGCAAAACCTGAGGCCCGGACCTCACTTCCGCTGACCGCGCCGCCCACGCCGCCCACGCCGCAGGTCCCTTTCTTCCAGTTCGAACTGCACGCTCAGTACGCCGGAATTGTCATCGGTCACGAGTTCGTTGATCCCCAGATACAGGCTGCCGTCGATCGGCATCTCCACACTCTGTTCTGATCCGATGTAGAAAAACTCGACGATCTCATTGCGCGTCTCCTCCCCGGTCTCCTCATCCACGTTGATGGAAATCAGGAGTACGACCTTTCCGATGAGGGCGCCGAAGTTCGTGTCCGGAATGGGCTGCTGGACCGTGGAAAATCCCAGGCCGTCGGGCCCGCAGTATCCTCCGGGATTTCCCTGCTGAAGAGAGATCCCTCCCTGGGCCTGAAACATGATCCTCTGGTCGGCCTTGACATCGAAGCGGGTGTCGATCCAGGCCGCATCAGCAGGGATTCCGATGCGGTAGAAGCGGCCTGTTTCCAGAACCGGCCGGGTCTCCTGCAGAATCTGTTCCGTGACCTCTGTCTGACCGGATGTGAAGGAGAGAGCGGCGGCCAGGAAGACGTAACAGTGAATCAGGATCCAGAAGACGGGGGTGAGAGGGGCTTTCCCTCCCGCTCTGTTGTTAAAACATAAGGCAGACATGGTTATATCACCTTTCTATGGGCTTTTTCCGGGCAGAGCCTCGGCTCGGCGCAGCTGTAGCACCTGGATCAGCGTATCATGGATGAGGCCGTTCGAGGCCACGGTCTCCCTGCCGGAAGAGTCCGGAGGCCCTCCCTGGAAATCGGTCACTCGCCCCCCCGCTTCGGCCACCATGAGCAGGCCGGCGGCCACGTCCCAGGAAGCGAGTTTGAGTTCCCAGAAACCGTCGAAGCGACCACAGGCCACATAACACAGATCCAGGGCTGCGGAACCACAGCGTCGGACGGCCTGGGCCCGTACGGCAAAATCGACGAAATGATCCAGGTTGTTTTCCCGGCTTTCCCGGATATCGTAGGGAAATCCCGTGGCGAGCAGGCTGCGGTCCAGCTCGGCGGTCGAGGATACGGATATTCTGCGTCCATTGAGTTCGGCGCCGCTTCCCCGGAGGGCCGTGAACATCTCGCCGCGCGTCGGATCGAACACCACACCCACACCAGTCTCACCCAGTCTCTGCAGGGCTATGGAGACCGAAAACACGGGAAAGCCGTGGGCAAAGTTCGTGGTGCCATCGAGGGGGTCGATGATCCAGCAGAATTCCGATCCTCGCATCTCGGACAAATCCTCCTCCGCGAGGAAGTCATGATCCGGGAAGCGTTCCGATAAGTGGTCCACGATCATGGCCTGCGACTGCCTGTCGGACTCGGTGACGAGATCCACGACCCCCTTGTAAGAGATCGAATGTTCAGATGCGCGATGCGCCTGCAGCATATCTCCCGCCAGGCGCGCAGCGTCCTGAGCAGCCTGCAGGTAGGTTTCCCACTCCATAATGATCCATCTTATCAACTCTCCCCTCATCATTCAACTCTGGGGGCCCAAGGAAATGATTGAATAATCAGGCGTGGGGAGCGGTATATCAAGCCTGAGCCGGTTGCTTCCGCCTGCCAAACAGGATAGACTTAGAAGGCGAGAGTTCACCGGACAGGAAGAGACTGGAGGAAGATCTCACACATTGAACTTTTTCAGACAAGGGACGTAGTTTAAAATGGCACACTACCGAGTAAGGATCAATAAAATGAAGAGCAAGAAATTCCTCATATTCCTGGCTGTCGTGGCCGTGATCGCAGTCATCGTTCTATCCAATCTACAGTCCAAGCGGGAGAAGGCCATCAAGGTCTCAGTGGAAAAAGTGTCGACGGATGATCTGGCCGCGATCATATCCGCCTCCGGTGAGGTGAAGCCGAAAAAGAGCGTCAACATCAGCGCACAGATCCCGGGTCGCGTCGTAAAGATCGCCGTCGAGGAGGGGCAGACCGTACAGGAGGGGGACTTCCTGCTCAAACTGGAAGCGATCCAGTACGAGGCCAATGCCGAGAGGGACAGGGCCTTCATCCGTTCTCTCAATGCCGAGCTCATCAAGGCAGAGGCCTATTTCAAGCGGGATGAGAGAAATCTGGATCGGCAGAAGAACCTGTGGGATAAACAGTTGATCTCACGGGAGGAACTGGAGGCCGCTTCGTCCGAGTATGACATATCGAACGCCGGCAAGGACGCGATAATCTATCAGATCCGTCAGGCTCAAGCCTCGCTCAAGAGCACCCTGGACAACATCGAAAAGACCGTGTACACCTCGCCCATTGCGGGGATCATCGCAAGCCTCCAGGTGGAAGAGGGAGAAACAGCCCTGGTGGGGACCATGAACAATCCCGGCACCGTGCTTATGACCATCGCCGACCTGTCGGTCATGGAGGTGGAGGTCGAAGTGGATGAGACCGATGTTGTGGCGCTGGAAATCGGACACCCTGCAGAGGTCCAGGTGGACGCGTTTCCCGACCGCATCGTCTCGGGGCGGGTCACGGAGATCGGCAGCTCGGCGCTGGCCAAGATCACCGCTTCGGAAGAATCCCGGGATTTCAAGGTCGTGATCACTCTCGTGGATCCTCCCAGCAGCCTGAAACCGGGTCTGTCCGCCTCTGCAGATATCATCACGGCCGAGAGGAAGAATGTCATTGCCGTTCCCATTTCCGCACTCATCATCAAGGAAGATTCTGGGGGCAGCAGCAGCAGCAGGAGAGGCGGAAAGCAGATCGAAGGCCTCTACGTGGTGGGCCCTGACAGCCGTGTGACGTTCACGCCGATCATCAAGGGGATCATGGGGGAACTGCAGGTGGAGATCACCTCCGGTCTGGAAGGCGGGCAGACCATCGTGGTGGGACCTTATTCAGCTCTCCGCCAGCTCAAGGACGGTACCCTGGTAAAGCCGGAGGCGAAAAGCGAGGGGGAATGATGGAACCTGCCAATAGCGCCATGATCCGTTCCGAGGACCTCTGGAAGATCTACCAGCTGGGGCAGCAGGAGGTCAATGCCCTGTGCGGGGTTTCCATGACAGTGGCACGGAATGAATTCCTAGCCATCATGGGACCGTCGGGATCGGGAAAATCCACCCTCATGAATCTCCTGGGGTGCCTGGACACGCCCAGCCGGGGGGAGTACTGGTTGAACGATCAGCTGGTCAGCAGCTTGACGGAGAATGAGCTGGCACACATCCGCAACCAGGAGATCGGCTTCGTGTTTCAGGTTTTCAATCTTCTGCCCAGGGCCTCCGCATTCCACAACGTAGAGCTGCCCCTGATCTATCGGGGCACTTCAAAAAAAGAGAGGAGCCGCAAGGTCCGGCAGGCCCTGGACATGGTCGAGATCTCCCACCGCATGGACCATCGGCCATCCGAGCTTTCCGGTGGGGAACGCCAGCGGGTGGCCATCGCCCGCGCCCTGGCCAACGAGCCGTCTATCCTGCTGGCGGATGAACCGACCGGGAACCTCGATTCCAAGACCGGCAGCGAGATTCTCAAGCTGTTCCACAAGATCCACTCCCAAGGGAATACCATCATCATAGTCACGCACGACCCGGATATCGCCTCGCAGGCCCAGCGGATCATCTACATCCGGGATGGGAAGATCGAGCGCGAAGAGAGAAAGGGAGCGTAACCCATGGGATTTTTCAAACGCGTCCAGGGTACATTCTTCAGCCCTGATGTCACGTTCAAGGCTCTGGCTGAAAAGCCGGCCTGGATGGACGTCCTGCTTGTGGCCTTGATCGGCGTGCTCCTCTTTACCTACCTCGCCGCACCCTATCTGCAGAAAGACCAGATCCAGCTCCTGGAGGATGACGTCAGGTTCCGGGACCGCCACGGCGAGGAGCAGCTCGAACGCATCATCGAGAGCCGGAAAAACCCGCCCCAGTGGCAGACCTATGCCGGCTATATCATGGCGGCCCTCGGCCTTGTGGCCAGTCTGCTGATATCGAGCTTGGTCATCTTGGTCCTGGGCCGCATGGGGTCGACCGAAGGGCGTTTCGCTCAGGTCTTCGCCGCTGTAATCCATGCCAACCTGATCGACAAGGTCCTGGGAAACGGGGTACGTGCCTTCCTTGTGCTTTCCCAGAGATCCTTTTTCCAGTCTACGACCTCCGCAGCCATGTTTTTCCCGCAGTTGGAGGTCACATCCGTCCCGTATGTCCTGCTGAATCAGTTCGACTTCTTCCAGCTCTGGATGTTCGGCATCCTGGCCCTGGGCCTCAAATACATCTTCCAGGTCGATCTGAAGCGCGCCCTCTTCATCTCCTACTTCTTCTGGTTTCTCAAGAGCCTCCTCAATATCGGGCTTTCGCTCCTCATCACGAACCTCTATCTGTGATCGGGAACAACAGGTTTGACAACCCCCAGCACTCTTTATAAAGTATAGACATGGAGCACATCTGGTTATCCGGAAACCTGTCCGACCTGGCCTTCCCCTTTCTCCTGTTCCGGCTCTGGAAGAACCGATTGTCCGGGACTCTGGAGATCGAGACGGAAGCAGGACACGTCGTGGATTTCAAGAATGGCGACATCTGCGTACCTGCACAAAGGTTCAGCGGCGGTGACGGCATGTTTCGTTTAAAAGAGCAGATGGCCGGAAGAAACACCGGGGTCAAGCACGCAGAAAGCCTCCAGGACCTGATGGAGACCGGGACGTTCACTCCTGAAGAAATGTGGGACACGCTGCGGACCCTCACGACGGAAGACCTGATCCCTCTCTTCGACCTCTCAGATGCTGAATACGCCTTTAACAGCGAGCACGGCTGGGACGAGCACGAGATCCTGTTCTATATTCCCGTCCTGGATCTCATCCTGGACGGGATCCGCAGGATGACCAACTTCTCGCTCATAGCCCAATACCTCCCTGGTCAGGAGGCAACGCTCAAGCCCCTGTTCCCGGAACACCTGAAGAGGATTCCCTGGAACCCCCCTGAGATCTATCTGTATCACGTGATCAAGGAGGCGCAGGGAATGGAAAACATCTTCGCTTCCAGCCGGTTGGGGCAAAAAGAGACCCAGAAGAACCTCTACGCCTTCTTCGCCCTGGGCGTCGTGGGACTCCCCCACACGAACACCAAAAACTACGAATCCCTGGAGATATCGCAGGCGGACATCTACTACCTCATGGAAAATTTCAATCACATCTTCGAATCGATCTTCAAATACATTTCCAAGGAGATCGGACCAGCCTCGCTGAACGTCCTGGAAAAATGCCTGGAAGAGACCAAACCTTCCCTCTCTCCCCTGTTTCAGAATCTTCTATTCGACCCGGACGGCCGAATAGAGATCAACTCCGTGCCCATCACGAGCGCCGGGATCCCGGGACGGCAGCTGAGGCAGATTCTGGTGCAGGACCTGAATGAGATCCTGGCCGCCGAGATCCTGGCCGTCAAAAAAACCCTGGGGAATACCCATGAAGCCGTGTTGATCAAGAACCTGGGAAAGATCATCGAATGGAACTGAAGCGTAAACAGATCCTCGGACTTCTTCTGTTCGTAACACTTCTAGCCTTGCTTTTTCTGATTCAAATTGGAACCTAAAAGCAAAAACCTCATCATCATCCTG
>JBGUED010000129.1:0-6577 GCA_041821525.1 Candidatus Aminicenantaceae bacterium
AGGCTGAGCTTCGCCCAGAATGGTGAGGATGGCTCTGAACAATTCCCAGGCATTGATGGGCTTCATCAGATAAGCGCTGACTCCAAGCTCCTGACAGCGTGTTGCATCGCCCCTCTGCCCTGCCGATGTAAGTATGATCAAAGCTGTGCGGGCATACTCCGGTTTTTCCTTGATACGTTCGGCCAGCATGAAACCGTCTTCACCCGGCATCTGGGCATCCAGCAGGATCAGAGAAAAAGTCCTCCCGTCTTCCTTGGCCTGCAGCAGGGCTTTCATGGCCGAATCCGCATCCTCGGCCAGCTCGGTTTCCAGGCCCCAGTTCTCCATCAGGTCATGAATCAGGCGCCGGTTGGTGGCATTGTCGTCCACAGCCAGGACCCGGATCCCCCGCAGGCGCTCAGGATCATACTTGGGGAGTGCCTCGACCATGGGCCGGCGCTTGAAGCGGGCCGTAAAATAGAAGACGCTCCCGGGACCGCCGGCCTTGTCTTCTGAAACGGCTGCAGGGCTCTCCAGCCAGATCTTGCCTCCCATCATCTGCACCAGACGGGAGGAGATGGAGAGACCCAGCCCGGTACCCCCGTATTTCCGGGTAGTGGTACCATCGGCCTGGGAGAACGCCTCGAATATCAGTTCCTGCTTGCTCTTCGGGATGCCGACTCCGGTGTCCTGGACCGTGAATTTGAGCGTCACCTCGTTTTCGTTCTCTGTCTCAAGAGTAACGCTTAGCATTACCTCACCGTGTTCGGTGAACTTAATGGAGTTTCCGATGAGGTTTAACAGGATCTGGCGCAGGCGGCCGGGGTCTCCCACCAGGGAATCCGGCACCTCGGAATCGATCCAGTAAATGAGCTCCAGCTCCTTTTGATGCGCGCGCAGAGCCAGGGTCTTGATGGTCTCACCCAAGCTGTCCCGCAGCTTGAAATCGATGGGTTCCAGATCGAGTCGACCGGCCTCGACCTTAGAGAAATCGAGGATGTCATTAATGATGGCGAGCAGGCCTTCGGAAGACGATTGGACCATCTCCAGGTATTCACGCTGTTCCGAAGTGAGCTCCGTGTCCAGGGCCAGCTCGGTCATACCCATGATCCCGTTCATAGGAGTCCGGATCTCATGGCTCATGTTGGCGAGAAATTCGCTCTTAGCCCGGCTCGCCTCCCGGGCATCCACCACGGCCCTCTCCAGCTCCCGTGTGCGCACAGAGATGATGCCGTCCATGTCGGTGATCATCTCCTGCAACCGGTCCTGCCTGCGGCCGGCCGCCCGGGCCACCAGGCCCAGCCACATGGGGGCACTGTCGATGATCCAGAGCAGGGGGTTGCTCATTTGCGTGTGCAGGAGGCCCTCCAGATCGATGAGCCCATAGCTTAAGAAGGTGTCGATCAGGGTCCCGGCGATAGGAAACAGGAGACCGAAGAATACCCCATACAAGGTATATTGCTGCTTTGCGGATTTTAGGAATTTCATCCCGGTCAGATACACCATACACCTTTTTTTCTTCCGGCTCAATCCACTTTCCGATACTCTCTCCTCCGGTCTGTCCTTGGCGTCCGGTTTGACATAAAGGGCTGTGTGTTTTATAAAAAAGGCAGCCGGGAAGAGGAGCAAACATGAAAAAAGTACTCGTCATCGAGGATGATGCACACCAGGCTGGGACGCTCAAAGCGATCCTGAAGGCTCGTATGGATTTTGAGTGCGACATGGCCGACTCTGTGAAGAGTGCTCACCAGAAGTTAAAAAAGAACGGCTATTTCATGGCCGTTCTCGACCTGGATCTTCCCGGCCTCCAGGAAGAAGAAACCCTTGGCCTCCTGGATTCCAAGGGCATCTCTGTCATTGTTTACGCGGCCGAATTCAATGACGAAGTGCGAGAGCGCATGATCGAGAGACAGGTGCTGGATTATGTTGTTAAAAAAGACGACCAGGCCCTCGATTACATCGTCGATACCATCGCCCGGGTTCACAAAAACCAGTCCATCAAAGTGATGGTGGCGGATGACTCGCGTATCTCTCGCTCCCAGATCACGCGGAGCCTCGAGACACAGAAGTTCATCGTCCTGGAAGCCTCCAACGGCGAGGAAGCCTTGAACCTGCTGAAGCGAAATCCCGACACCATGCTCATCATCACGGATTACAAGATGCCTCGCATGGATGGATTTGAACTGATCGCCCAGGTTCGCAAAGAGTACGCCACTGACCGGCTGGCCATAATCGGCATCTCTGCCTACGGCTCCAGCTTGATCTCGATCCAGTTTCTAAAACGGGGCGCCAACGATTTCATCACCAAGCCCTTCCTGGTCGAAGAGCTCTACCTGCGAGTCAAGCAGAATATCGAGATGCTGGAGCACATCGATGCCTTCCAGAAGCTCTCCAACCTAGACTTTCTGACACAGCTGTACAACCGGCGGTTTTTCTTCGAAATCGGGAACAAGATTTTCGAAAACGCCAAGCGCCGCAACCTGGAATTGACAACAGCACTGCTCGATCTCGATAGATTCAAGAACGTGAATGATACATATGGCCATGAGGCGGGTGACAAGGCCCTCAAGCACGTAGCCGACTTGTTGGCCCGCAATTTCCGTTCCGGCGATGTGGTGGCGCGCTATGGCGGTGAGGAGTTCGCGATTCTGGCCATCAACATGGACCGGAAGCAGACGGACAAGGTCTTCAACCGCATCCGTACTCTCATAAAGAGCCAGAAAATGGAAGTTGACGGGAAAAAGATCGAGCTCAAGGTCTCGATCGGCGTTACAACGCGCATCTTCGATACCCTCGAGGAAACCATCAAACGGGCCGACGAACTCCTGTATAAAGCCAAGCGGGATCGGGACACGGTCGTTTGCGATTAGTCCACCCTTGCCTCTAGGGAAGCTTCATCAATCTCAGAATCTCATTCGGCTGAGTTCGAGCGCTGTGGTCGTCTTGCTCGAAAAAGGCCTCATCCGAAAACGATAGGCATATTCCCGGGCTGGAAGCGTGTAGGACGGGTGCGGCCGCGCTCCCCAACTGGTGTCGCCCCCGACTCCCATCTGGTGAAGATCCACGTTGAATGTGACCAGATCCCGTCTTTTGAGTTCAGAGGCATGCCGCTGCCGCTTGCTGTCTCCGGAATCGAAGTCCTGGATGAGGAAGTGGAGCGCGCTGGCCTCCAGCAGCGGGTCTCCTACCACCAGCAGCCCCACTCCCCGCTTGTTGGTCAGCGCCATCCAGCGCACATCGGTCTTGTTGCCATTCTCCTGCGGCCGGACATACGGGGTGTATTGTTCCATGACCGTGCCTTGATAGAGCCCAACTCGGGCCCCGGTCTTGCGGTCCCAGTAGTTCTCATGCGGTCCGCGCCCGTACCACTGGATCTGGTCGAATTCACCCTTCAGCATCATCTGCATTCCGAAACGAGGAAGATCGGGTAGGTTGGCATTTCCAGGAACAAGGCGGCAGTAGACCACGATGTCCCCGTTTCCAAAGATGGTGTAGCGCGCAAAGTGCCTGGACTCCACTGCCGCAAGCCATGAGGTCACCTCGATGATGACATCGCGGTTGGAGTTCTGCCAGTGCTCCACCCGTTCGATAACAGGGTTCTTGCCCGCCTCCTTCCACACCCCCTGGCGCTGCGGCATATCATTGCCGAAATCATTGTCTGTGGGCGCCCGCCAGAAGTTTGGTCTCGGGCCATGCTGGGCAAGGAGTTCTGTATCAGCATAGGTCAGCGAGGCCCAGGCTCCCTGCTCCAGGTCGAACGTGTAGATGAACTCCTTCCCCGAAAGGACAAGATGCCCTTTGCTGATCCGACGCAGGACTTTGCCGGACCTGAGCTCCTCTGTACTCTGACGTGGTGTGTCTATGGACAGACGGAATTGATCCCAGGCGACCTCATGCCCCTGAGCCAGTGTCTGTTCCTGTGCCCGGTTCCGGAAGCTCACCTCCAGGAAATATTCGATCCCTGGCCGGGACTGGATCTTCGGTAAAGGAAGATCGATGACCTGCAATCCGCGTGCAGGGACTCTCAGCTCGGATATTTGGCCGGATGCCACCACCTCCGCATCCGACCGCATGCTCCACTCCGCGATGAGATGGCTCAGGTCCCTGAAATCATATCGGTTTTCGATCCTGATCCGGCCTTGAATAAGATCCACGGGATCGACCTTGACAGGCTGGTAGACCTTCTTTACCTCCCAGATATGAGGATACGGCGTACGATCTGCGGACACAAGACCGTTTATACAGAAATTGCCTGAGGATGGCGTGCCCTCCGGACCAAAATCCCCCCCATAGGCCCAGTAGGGCCGCCCATCGGGTGTCTCTGCCAGGATCGCCTGATCCACCCAGTCCCAGATAAATCCGCCCTGGAGCTGGTCATGTGACCAGATCACGTCCCAGTAGTCCTGGAGGTTTCCGACACTGTTCCCCATGGCATGGGCATACTCGCACAGGATCAGCGGGCGCTCACGCTTCTGAGACGCGTAGTCGGACAGAATGTGGATACGGGCATACATAGGACAGAAGATGTCTGTATGTGCACGGAGGTCGGCCTGCTCGTACTGTACAGGGCGGGAAGGATCGCGCTGCTTGATCCAGGCATAGGTGGTTTCGAAGTTGACACCGTCTCCAGCCTCGTTTCCCAGGGACCAGATGATGACCGAGGCGTGGTTTTTGTCCCGCTCCACCATCCGAACAGTGCGGTCCAGGTGGGCGGCCTCCCAGTCCGGATCATTCCCCAGTGTCACATCCGGATCATACCCCATTCCGTGGGACTCGATGTTGGCCTCATCAACCACGTACAGGCCATGCTCATCACACAGCTCATACCAACGGGGGGTGTTAGGATAATGGCTGGTGCGCACGGCATTGATGTTGAATTGCTTCATGAGTTGGATATCCCGGAGCATACTCTCCTCGGTCACATACCGGCCGGTTATGGGATCGTGTTCGTGACGGTTGACTCCCTTGAGGTGAACTGGTCTGCCGTTTACCTTGAGTAGGCCATCCTCTATCTCGACCGTGCGGAATCCGATCCGGCATCCCACGGCCTCCACGGAGTTACCTTCGGCATCCCGGAGAGTGAGGACCAGGGAATACAGATTCGGTGTCTCGGCCGTCCAGGGTTTGGGGCTGGGGATGTTCTGCAGAAAACGCAACGCCGCGAGGCCTTTTTGGTCAAAAGTAAAGCTGCGGATCACACGCTGAAAAACGGGCACGGCGCGGCTGTCGAAGAGCTCCAGATCCAGGCTGTGGGTACCGGATTCCACGCCGGCATGATCGATAAGATCGACATCGATGGACAGGATCCCATTCCGGTAATCCGCATCCAGGTTGGCCCGGGCAAAGTAATCCCGGATCCGCACGTGGGGAGTTGACACCAGGTACACATCGCGCTCTATGCCGCTGATCTTCCAGTAGTCCTGATCTTCGAGGTAGGAGCCGTCGCTGAAGCGGTAGACCTCGACAGCCAGTGTGTTGAGCATGTCATTCCGGACATACGGTGTGATATCGAACTCGGCAGGGGTTTTGCTGCCCTGGCTGTACCCCACGGATTCACCGTTGATCCATACGGTTATGGCCGACCGCACACCCCCGAAATGCAGGAAAAGCCTCCTCCCCTGCCAGCCGGGCGGGAGCTCGAAGGTCCGGCGAAAGGAACCCACCGGATTGTGATCGCGGGGAACAAGCGGCGGATCGGGCGGAAAAGGATAATCGGCGTCTGTATAGATGGGGATGCCGAATCCCTGCAGCTCCCAGTTGCCCGGGACCCGGATGTCATCCCAGGCAGAGTCATCGAAATCGGTCGCCTGAAAATTTTGTGGACGGGTGGCCGGTGCCTCGGTCCAAAGGAATTTCCATGTCCCATTCAGGCTCATATAAAAGGGAGATGTTTCCGGCCGGGAGGTCAGGACCGATTCTGCATCTGGAAAAGGTGTGAACGTGGCGTGAGCAGGCTCCCGGTTCAGCTGGAGCACCTCCAGGTCTTCCCAATCGTCAAGGGCGGTCTGTGCCGCAGGAGCATCAACCGACGGTCCACCGCAGCTCACAGAGGCGAAAATGGACAGGAGTGCAAAACACCACAAAAAACATGGAGACATAATTCTCGATTTCGATATTTTCAAATCATCCCGCCTTTGATCTTGTTTAATGGCCTTCTCCAGACTCAAGCAAGACGCTTGTGGCGCATACGGTCCACGGCCACAGCCACCACGATGATCCCGCCCGTAACGATCTGGGTCACCCAGGTGGGCCATCCGTTGAGCTGGCAGCCGGTACGGATGACGGTCATAATCACCGCCCCGATCAGACTACCGGACACGGAGCCCTCTCCTCCCGAGAGACTGCCTCCGCCGATCACGACGGCTGCAATGATATCGAGCTCCAGGCCAGTGGCCCCGGTGGGATCGCCCTGCTCCTGGTAGGACATGAGCATCAGCCCAGCCAGTCCCGAAAAAGCCCCGGCAATGGCATAGATTGCGACCTTGACCTTTTCCACGGCCACGCCGCACAGTCTGGCTGTATGTTCATTGGACCCGACCGCATAGATGTGCCTCCCCAGGCTGGTGTACTTGAGGAGCCCTGCGATCAGGATTGCAAG
>JBGUED010000130.1:0-6575 GCA_041821525.1 Candidatus Aminicenantaceae bacterium
GGCCCTCGACGTCGCAACCGCGGGTCGCGGCGGCACGACCCGGCACCACCAGCACCGGAGGGCCTTCGCCTTGGCGGTCCTCCGCGCGGGTCCCGAGGCCCGGCAGGAGGCGGATCAGGCCGTCTTCCGGCCGGGCTTCCGGTGACCTGCGTGTACAGAATGTCTAAGGAGGTCAGCAGCCAGAGGCCGACCAGGAGCGTGGGGACGACATGCCAGGTGTGTTTTTTCTGTCCTTCCCTGGCTTCCTGACGCCGCTCCACGCGGCGGCGCACGGTCAGGGGATAGTTGTAGAACAGGTCGAAGACGGCGTGTTCCAGCAGGGCGCCCCGTTCTCCGAAGACCGGGACGATGTGGACGGCGCCCGTAGCCCAGTGTCCGGCCATAAAGCTCGCCAGGTCCGGATAGCGGTAGGCCATCTGAATGGGGAAGGCCAGGTAGCCGATGTATTTGAAAAAACTCAGGAAAAAGGCGATGTTATAGTCCTTGAAATTTCGCTCCCGCAGGACCAGGAACGTGACATAGAGGCCGCGCGCCAGAGAGCCGGGCGATATGGGGATGACCTGGAACAAGCCCAGGATCAGCCCGGCGGTAAGTGATGCCTCCTGCCAGGAGAGCTCGGGATGGAGCCGCACATAGATCACGGCTACCAGGACCGAGACGATCTGGGTAATAGGCACCGTGCACACGTGCACGGCCAGGCTTTTCAGGTATTTCTGGATGAAGGGCTCCTTGACCCGCGACCGGATGTGGGCGCTCTCCTCGGCTGTGAGCATGCCGTTCTTTTCACCCTGCGTGACGGTGTCCTGCAGCCACTGCTCGCGGGCATCCGCCCGGAAATAGAGGCGCAGGGGCCGGAGGAAGATGAAATCCAGCCGTTCCCGGGCAAACCGGCGGTCGGAGAAGAAGCGGTGCAGGCCCGCAGGGAGGAGGGAGAGTGGGAGGTGGGCGGCGAACCGGAGGGGGGCCTGGTTCAGGCGCTCGGCTTTCCGATCTGACACGCGCCCGTCCCTATGCCAGCGGATGAGGGCTTCAGAACGCCGGGCCTTCCATGTGCGGCCGATGTAGGCGGGGCTGGTACACAAGTGGCTGTAGTGCCGGCGGTACTGTGCATGGCCCCAGATCCGCTGGATCAAGCGCCCCAGGAACGGAAGGATCCCCAACCAGTACAGGGCCGCAGCCTGCAATCCCCCTTCCGAGGCCTGCGCGGCTGTCTCCGTGTCGATGTGCTGACGGAGGGCCAGGCCGGTCATGTACTGCCGCATTATGGATCGCCAGAGAGAGGGGCTGTACAGCAGCCGGATGTGGTGGTGCGTGACGTCGGGCAGAGAATCCCGGTATTCCCGGTCAGTTTTTATCAACTCCTGAAAGGCGTCCTGCATGTCGGCGAAGGCCAAGGGATGGTCCTCGAAGAAATGCTGCAGTCGCTCCAGGTCCCCCCGGTCGAACTGGACCAGGCGGCCCTTGAACAGCCCCTGGATAAGGAGCTTGACATCCACCGGAGACATGGGTAGAAACGGCAGCAGCGCAAGGCCGGCCCGGAAGTCCACAGCGACGTGTCCGGCCCGCGGATCAGAGTCATCGCGCAGTCTCTTGAGCGCGTTGGGCTGGCTCTTGCATGTCCACCATTCGTACTGACGGGCCAGCTCCGGAGCCCCCATGTCATGCATGAGCCGCACCAGGTCGGACATGAAAGACTTCTTGGCACGGTATTCCGGTGAGCCGATCCCAGCGTCCGTCCGTCCGGGCCTCCACCTCCTGCGTGCATCCAGGTCGTCATCTGCCTCGAATCTCCAGAGGCGGCCGTCCACCCACTCGCTGATCTCCCCTGATGTGCTCAGATCAGGATCGACCAGGGTGGCCAGGATGTCCACCACGGCGTCTTCTGCACCGAGTCGGATACCGGCTCCCCTTCGGATGAATTTTTGCCACAGCGCCCCTGCCCGGGCCGCCGTGGGATTGACCTGCGGGGCAAAAGGGCCCTGAAAGCCCACCGCATACAGCATACTGCGGAGCAGACGGGCAAAACCCCGGGTTGGGACCAGGAGCTTGAGCGCATAGGTCTGCCCGGCTTCCAGCCCCGCGATGGGGCCGTCCGGCAGCTTGAGGTCCAGCACACGGATCCGGTAGACCTGCCCGGCGAATCCGCCGCCCACAAAGCGTTCGATCTTGAGGTGGGCCCGGCCCTTGTGGGGAGGAAGGACTCCGGTTATGTCGTAGTGGAGTTCGTCCCCGGGGTCATACCGCCTCCGCCGCAGAGGGCGGAAAAGCCTTTGTTCGGCAAAGGCCGCCCTGAGCCGGGCCAGGGTCGAAAGTGAGTATCCCAGGTCCCCGGAGTCTATATCATTGGCGGTCGGTTTCATGATGTCTGAGGGCAGTCCTAAAAAACAGGTATTGTGATGGTATAGCAGAGGCGATGGTCGAAGTCAACGCCGGCGCAGGCTACAGATATTCGTCCTTCCCGGTTTTGCGGAGCTCTGCGACCAGGTCTTTGACCTTCTGGTCCTGATCCCTGCGGCAGACGAGCAGGGCATCCTCGGTCTCTACCACGATCAGGTCTTCCACACCGATCAGGGCCGTGAGTTTGCCCGAAGCCGAGTAGGCCAGGCAGTTCCGGGAGTCGAGGGCCAGTCCCTGGCCCCGGATCGCATTTCCGTTGTCATCCTGGGGCCAGAACGCGGAGAGGGCAGACCAGGCCCCTACGTCCGACCAGCCGAAGTCTCCCTCACCCATCAGTACATCCTGGGACCGCTCCATCAGGGCATAATCGATGGAGGAGGCGGGCAGGCGCTCATAGACATTGGCAATGCCGGCCCGGTCGCCGCTGGCCACAGCTGCCAGCATCTCCTCCCAGTGGGCGTGGAGCTCGGGGGCGAAGCGCTCGATCTGGCGGGCAAAGGTCCGGGCCTGCCACAGGAACATACCGGAGTTCCAGAAATAATTGCCGGCATCACAGAACACCTGTGCGGTGGCCGCATCCGGCTTTTCCTTGAATTCCTGAACCGGGAAAAAAGAAGATCCCTCCCCGAAGACTTGAGGGGATGTTCTGGAGAAGCGGATGTAGCCGTAGCCGGTGGCGGGATAGGCCGGAGGGATCCCGAAGGTGATCAAACGGTCGCTCGCTGCGGCTGCTTCTGCGCCGGCCCGCAGGCGTTCCCGGAACAGGGCTGTGTCCCGGATGGAATGATCGGCGGGCAGTATGGCCAGGACGGCCTCCGGGTTCTCCAGATACAGAACCGCGGTGGCCAGTATCAGGCAGGGGGCTGTGTTGCGGGCCTCGGGCTCAATGAGAAGGTTCCCGGCCGGTGCCTCCGGCAGAAAGCTGCGGAGGATCTCTGTCTGGGTCTGGTTGGCGATGGTGTAGATGTGGTCCGGATCCAGGATGGGATGCAATCGGTCCACGGTCTCCTCGATCATAGTCTTCCGGCTTATGATGGGCAGGAACTGTTTGGGCATCCGCTGCCGGCTCAAGGGCCAGAACCGAGTCCCGGTCCCCCCCGCCATAATCACTGCACGCAGGTCCATGGCATCCTCCTCTTCAAGAGGCCAGGCTCTTGATGGCCTCTTCGATGATCCCATCCACCTCGCCCTTGATGGCCTCCAGGTCCTCGGCGGTGTCGGCCTCGAAGCGCAGGACCAGGGCATCCTGGGTGTTGGAGGCCCGGACCAGGGCCCATCCCCGGGGGAACATGGCTCTTACGCCGTCGATATCGATGATCGCGTAGCGGGCTGCGAGCGCGTCCCGCACCCGGTCCACGATCTGGAATTTGACCTCGTCGGAGGCATAGATGCGGATCTCGGGTGTAATGAAGGTCTGGGTCAGGTCGGACAGCCATTCCGACAGCTTGCGGGGAGACCGGGCGAGGATCTCCAGGACGCGGGCCGATGAATAGATGGCGTCGTCGAACCCGAAGAAGCGGTCGGCGAAGAAGATGTGTCCGCTCATCTCCCCGGCCAGCAGGGCCTTTTCCTCCTGGATCTTCTTCTTGATCAGGGAATGCCCCGTCTTCCACATGATGGGGCGGCCGCCCAGCTTCTCGATCTCGTCGTACAGGTGTTTCGAGGCCTTGACCTCGGAGATGATAGCGGCCCCCGGGTGGCGCGGGAGGATGTCCCGGACCAGCAGGATGAGCAGTTTGTCCCCCCAGATGATCTCACCCTGGTCATCGATGACGCCGATCCGGTCACCGTCCCCGTCATAGGCGATGCCCAGGTCGGCATTGGTTTCTTTGACGGCCCGGATGAGGTCCTGCAGAGCCTCGGGCAAGGTGGGGTCGGGGTGGTGATGGGGGAAGTGGCCGTCCATCTCGCAGTAGAGGGGGACCACATCACACCCCAGCTCCCTGAAGATGGGGACCGCCACCTCGCCCCCGGTGCCGTTGCCCGCGTCGACCACAACCTTCAAGGTGCGATCCAGGTGGACATTCTCAACCACATAGCGGTGATACTCAGGGACGATATCGTATTCCCGGCGGGTGCCCCCCGGCTCGGAGGTGAAATTCCCCTCCTCGATGATCTGCCGGATGTCCTGGATGTCCGGCCCGAACAAGGTCTCGTGTCCCAGCATTATCTTGAATCCGTTATATTCCGGGGGATTGTGCGAGCCCGTGATCATGACGCCCGCCTCCTGGTCTTTGGTGTAGACACAAAAATACAGGAGCGGCGTGGGCACGGTACCCAGGGCCAGTACGTCGCAACCGGTGGAAAGCAGCCCCCGGGTCAGGGCCGCCGAGAAATCGGGGGAGCTGAGACGGCAGTCCTGGCCCAGGGCGACCTGCTTTTTGTCGCGGCGGCGGATATAGGTCCCGATACCTTTTCCCAGCAGCTCTACGCTTTCGGGCGTCAGGTCCTGGCCCACGATTCCGCGGATGTCGTATTCCCTGAAGATCTCTGGTTTTAAAGACATTCCGATTTCTCCTCTCGAGCAGTTTAGACTTTTATCCCTGTCAGGTCGCCCAGTTTCTCCTGGATCTCCGGCCATTTGTCCTGGGCCTCGAAGATGAACTCCAGGAGCTCCCGTACGGCACCTTTTCCCCCGGCCAGCCGGCAGAGATAGTGGCTGTGTTCCTTTACCCGGGGATGGGCATCGGCCACAGCCGCGGCCAGGCCCACCCGCTTGAGGACCGGCAGATCCCCAAGGTCATCTCCGATAAACGCGACCTCCGCCTCTGTCAAACCGTGCCGTTCGAGGATCTCGTCCAGGATCTTCTGCTTATCGAGCACTCCCTGGTGGACCTCCTGGATCCGGAGGCGCTCAGCCCTGAAGGTCAGGGCCCGGCTTGTCTTGCCCGTGATGAGCCCGGTCTTGTATCCCGCCAGGTGGGCCATGAGGATCCCCATGCCGTCCCGAACATGGTAGGACTTGAGCTCCTCCCCATCAGGCAGTACGGTCAAGGTCCCGTCGGTCAGGGTCCCGTCCACGTCCATGAGGATCATCTTCACGGCCCGGGCCCGGTTCCGGTTGTCGCTGCCCATCAGACCATCTCGGTGCGCCAGAGGTCGTGCAGGTGAATGATCCCGGCTACCTTGCCCTCGCTCGAGGAAATGACCAGGGATGTGATCTTGTTCTCCTCCATCAGATTCAGCGCATAGGTGGCCAGCTCTTCCTTGTCCACGACCTGGGGATCCACGGTCATACACTCGCCCGCAGTCTGCTGGAGCAGGGACTCCCCGTGCTCCTGCAGTTTGCGGCGGAGGTCGCCGTCGGTGATGACCCCGACCAGCCTCTGCTCACTGTCCACGATGCAGGTCATGCCCAGCTTCTTGTCCGATATCTCCCGCAGGACAGCGGACATGGGCGCTTCCCGGTCAACCATCGGAACCTGGTGTCCCTTGTGCATGAGGTGCTTGATCTTGAGAAGCTTGCGGCCCAGCTCGCCCCTGGGATGGAAGAAGGCAAAATCGTGCTCCGTGAAGCCTTTGACCTTCATCAATGCGACAGCCAGGGCGTCTCCCATGGCAAGGGCGGCGGTCGTGCTGGCGGTGGGGACCACCCCGCTGGGTTCGGCCTCTTTCTCCACTCGGGCCTCAAGCACTACATCGCTGTACTGGGCCAGCTTGGATCTCTGGTTGCCAGTAATCCCGATGAGCTGGATGCCGATGCGCTTAACAAAGTCGAGGAGCCCCACCATCTCCCGGGTGTCTCCGCTGTAGGAGACGGCGATCATGATGTCCTGCTTGACGATCATGCCAAGGTCGCCGTGGCCGGCCTCCACGGGGTGGACGAATATGGAGGGCGTGCCGCAGCTGGCCAGAGTGGCTGCGATCTTTCGGGCCACCAGGCCGGATTTGCCGATGCCGGTTATTGACGAAGAGGACAACGCTGCCCAAGTCCGGTTGGAGTTTCTGCTGGCAGCCGAGAAGCGATTTCCCTGGGATCGTGCAAACCGTGCGGCCTTTACATATAACGCCTGCTCCAAGTGTTACGTGATCTGTCACCCGGAAAGAATGAAAAAGAAAGCCGGCGAATCGGATTAGGTCCCATTTCAAACGATTCG
The DNA here is from genome assembly GCA_041821525.1 of Candidatus Aminicenantaceae bacterium. GTDB lineage: Bacteria > Acidobacteriota > Aminicenantia > Aminicenantales > Aminicenantaceae > JAUXEH01. Next base: position 6,495 of record JBGUED010000130.1, read on the forward strand.
GAAAGGAAGCGACACACCATGCAATACCCTTGCGAAAAGCTCACAGAGAATGCCGATATTGGCATAGAACTTTCTACTACC
>JBGUED010000131.1:0-6524 GCA_041821525.1 Candidatus Aminicenantaceae bacterium
CTCCTGATCAAATGCGTATCGCTGCCAGCACACCACGTAGTTGCCGAGGGCGTCCTTGCTGACATCCGGGTGTTCCTGGCGGGCCAGGCTCGATACGTTCACCTGGAACTCCTGACCCAGGGGAGCGCCTGTCCGGTCGAAGCGCTGCGCATAGACACCGCTCTGGTCTCCGTCCTGAGAGGAGCTGGTCCAGACTACGACGAACTCCCCGGTCTCTTCCATGGCCACAGCCGGTTGTGTCTGGTCCCCGCTGATGTAGGTGTTGACCCGGAATTCCGTTCCCAGCGGATTTCCCAGGCTGTCGAAGAGGCGGGCATAGATGCCGAATCCATCTCCGTCTTGTCCCCAGCTCTGCCACGCGACCACAAACCCTCCCAGGGAATCGATCCCGACCACCGGAGCTCCCTGGAAATCGTCGGTGCGCTGGTTGACCATGAATTCGGGACCCAGGGATTCACCTGAAAGGTCAAAGACCCGGGCGATGACGGCACTGGAGACCGGCCCTTCGATCCAGTAATTCTCCGAGACCACCACGAAATTCCCCAGGGAACCCATGGCCACATCCGGGTGGTCGTGCGGGCCCCAGTACGTGTTGACCTGGAACTCCTCAATCGCGGGTATCCCGCTCGGATCGAAGCGGCGGGCATAGATCCCGGCGATGCCGTCATCCTGCGGGGTGCTGATCCAGACGACGATATGGTTTCCGGAAGAATCGACCGCCATGGCCGGTGCGGTCTGTTCTCCTTCCTGAGTCGTGTTGACAATAAGTTGATTCCCTGTCGACTGCGGGTAGAGTCCCACTCCCAGAATCAGGATTAGCAGGCATCTCCAACGTATGTTAGCCAATGTCCTCCTCTTTTATCCTATCTCTGTGGAGATGTCAATCTGACCCCTGGAAAGTGGGGCACAACCGGCTCAATGAAATCAGCCTCTCTCGGCCATAGACCTGCTCCCCAAAAAAGCCTGGTCTATCCCCAGACAAATCATTTATAATGGAGCAGGCCGCTTGTCCTTCGGGCAGGTGCGGTCCGACCCTCCAGGGAGTAATAACACATGCCAAATAAATTTGAAGCCAGCCTCCAGAAGAAGCTGATCGACCAGCGGACGTCGTTCTCTCAGAAGTATGCGGCCCTGGTCATTGGCAAAACAGGATTCTGGCCTTTCTGCAAGTTCGAACTGATCACGCTGTTCTTTTCCGGGATTCCCGGTGCCCTGGGATACGCCCTGCGCCGGATCTTCTATCCGTCTCTGCTGGGGAGCGTGGGCAAGGGCGTGGTGTTCGGACGAGGGATCACGCTGCGGCACCCGCACAAGATCCGGATCGGCGACAACACCACCATCGACGACCATGCCGTGCTGGATGCCAAGGGGGAGGGCAACCAGGGCATCCTCATAGGCCGGAATGTTTATGTCGGCCGGAACACGATCCTCAGCTGTAAGGAAGGTTCTATAATCCTGGATGACTACTGTAATCTGTCCGCCAACTGCTCCCTGCTCTCCGAGACCGAGATCCATCTGGGGAAGTATTGTTTCCTGGCAGGAAACTGCTACCTGGTGGCCGGAGGGAACCACAGCTTCGATGATGTGACGACCCCCATCATGTTCCAGCCCTCCTACTCCAAGGGAGGGATTTGCATCGAGGAGGATGTGTGGCTGGCGGCGGGCAGCATCGTCCTTGATGGGATCTCGATCGGGAAGGGCAGCGTGGTCGGGGCAGGTTCTGTGGTCACCCGATCTCTACCCGAGCTCTCGGTTGCGGTGGGCGCGCCCGCCAAGGTTCAGAAGATCAGGGGCCAGGCCAGCGGCAAGGTCAACGTCTGATCCGCCCGGATCCCCCACCGGTCAGGGCATGCGTCTGAAGAGGAATTTCCAGAGATATTCCTTGGGAACCCCCAGAATGCGCTCCCGCCAGGGACGGTCGCAGCGGGAGCAGGTGTCCAGGTCAACAATATCCTGGGCGACCAGCTTTCCCCTCAGGGCCACCATGGCCTGGCTGTTCCAGAGGGAGGCAAGGCTCTCCTGACCGGCGTTCCCAACCGGATAATACCCAAAAAAATCCTGAGTGCAGGGGAAGACCGTGCCGTCCCAGAAGATGATCAAGGCGTTCCAGGGGAAAGGGCAGACGCTGTATCGGACCCGCCGGTCCTGGCCGTCGATCTCCCCCGCCCAGTTGTGCAACTCCTTCATGATGAAGCTGTCCAGGGGCAGGTTGCGGAAGCGGTCTTGAAACTGCTGCTTGGCCTGGGCGAGTTGCGGCGCGGAGAACTTCTCGAAGTTGATGACCTCGATGGCCGTCTCCGGGGTGCGGGATCCGGTCTCCTGCTTGATCTCGAGGAGGCGGAGGATATTACCCAGCGTCTGCTCGAAGTTCCCTCCTTTCCGGATGTTCTCGTAGGTTTCTCTGGTGTAGCCGTCGAAGGAAAATGACAGCCGGTCGAGTCCCGATGCAATGATCTCCCGGGCCAGATTTTCGGTCAGGAGGGATCCGTTGGTGTGCAGGCGGGTATAAAGCCCCCGCTCCCGGGCATAGGTGATGGCCTCGACGATCCGGGGGTGAAGCATGGACTCTCCCCGATGGGCCAGGTTGATGTCAAAGACGGCACCCGCCGCCTGGTCGATGATCCGGCGGTAGAGCTTCATATCCATGTGTCCCTTCTGGGACTTGGACAGGTCCTTGTTGGGGCACATGATGCAGCGGTAGTTGCAAACGCTGCTGAGCTCCACCCAGAGCCGGATGGGTGAATACGGCAGGCGGGTCGATTTCCGGCGGTAGTGATAGAATACGCGGCTCAGGCGGAGCCAGTAGCGGAGCGTGGCACTCATGCCCGGTTTTTTTCCTCCAGCTCCTGGATGACTACCGCGCAGGCCATGTTGCCGATGACGTTGACCGAGGTTCGGACCATATCCAGCAGCCGCTCTACGCCCAGGATCAGCGCGATGCCCTCCATGGGGATACCCAGCTGCTGCAGGATCAGCACCAGGGCGATGATCCCGGCCATGGGCACACCGGCCGCCCCGATGGAAGACAGGACGGCCATAAGGACGATCGTGAGCTGTCCGGTAAGCCCCAGCTGGATCCCGTAGATCTGAGCGATGAAAACTGCGGACACGCCCTGGTAGAGGGCCGTCCCGTCCATGTTGACGGTCGACCCAAGGGGGATGATGAAGCTGGAATACTCCCTTTTCACTCCGATGTGTTCCACGCTTTCCATGGCCACCGGCAGGGTCGCCATGGAGCTGGACGTGCTGAATGCGATGATGATGGCTTCTTTGACCGCCTTGAAAAACAGGATCGGATTCATGTGGCCGAGCAGGCCAACGGTCAGGCTGTTGAAGGTCACGGTATACAGAATCAGCCCGCCGATCACCACCCCCGAGTACTTGATGAGCGTAATCAGGATGTCAAAACCAAACTGTCCCACCACGGCCGCGCTCAGTGCGAAGACGCCGTAGGGAGCCAGCTTCATGACGACGTGCACGACCTGGATGAACATGTCGTTCAGGCCGTCCAGGAGATCGGTGATCAGCTTGGACTTTCTGGGCTCGATCATCGTCAGCACCACACCGAACAGGAGGGCCATGAAGATGATCTGCAGCATGTTGCCTTCGACAAAGGCGGCCACCGGATTGCGCGGGACGATCCGGACCAGCACATCGATCAGGGACGACTTCTCTTCAATGCGCTGGATCCCGTCCTGGGCCCTGGTCTCATAGTTTTTGTGGAGCTCGGCCCTCACGTCTTCGCTGAGGCCCTCCCCCGGGCGGATGGTGTTGGCCAGCAGAAGACCCACGATGATGGCGACCACGGTGGTAAGGATAAAGTACAGGGAGGTCTTAGCCCCGATGCGCCCCAGTTTACGGACGTCTCCCATGCTGGCGGTCCCCAGCATGAGCGAGACGAACACCAACGGCACCACGATCATGGTGATCAGGCTCATGAAGATGTCGCCCACAGGCTTGACGAAGAGGATCCTGTCCCCGAATACCAGCCCGGCTATTACGCCCAGAACCAATCCCAGGAATATCTTGGTGTGCAGCTTGATCTTGAACTTTTTCATTGGGGCCTATGATAGCCTTCACAGGGGGAATAGTCAATCGGCCGCACGTCAGTGCCAGTCTGGGAAGATGTCGCTGCCGGGACTGTCGTACAGGAGGGTCACAGCTCCTGTCTCCAGTTCCAGCAGACAGAGCTGCCAATCTCCCCGGTGGTCGTGCTGCCGGGAAGAGTTGAAGACGATGAATCGGCCGTCAGGAGACCAGGAGGGAAAATAGTCGTACGTCTCGTCCCGGGAAGTCAGGCGGGTTTTGCCCTCCCCCTGTGGGCTCATCATCCAGATATCCCCCTTCCCGTCCGCCCGACCGGAGACATACGCCAGCTTCAGGCCGTCCTTTGAGAAGCGGGCCCGGCAGCTCTTGCCGCCCTCCTCAAGGAACCGGACCTGCCCCAACCTCGCGTCGTACAGGGCCACATCCCATCCCATGGTCCGCTTCCCGGTGAACACCAACAAGGCCGCATCAGGGGAGACATGGGCGATCCCATGCGGGCCGTCGTGGCCGGGGATCAGCCGCCGGGTCTTCCCTGTGTCGAGGTTGACACGGTGCAGGGCGCTCCTCCTCCGGAAGAGCCTCTTGGTCTCCACGGAGTAGGCCAGGCTTTCTCCGTCCGGGAACCAGGCCGGTTCCCGTTCGTCCAGGTCTGTCCCAGTCACCGCAACAGCTCCGGTACCGTCCGCATCCATGACGAAAATGTCGAAGTTCCCGCTCCGGTCGGATGCGAAGGCGATGCGGGTCCCGTCCGGAGACCAGACCGGGAATTCATCCTCCCAGTCATTGTCGGTCACCTGCCGGATGCCGTCCTGCGTCAGCTGGAAGATCTCGCTGTCGCCGTCTGCATTTGACTGGAACAGGATCCTGCCTGGCAGCGAGAAATCGTGAACGGAGGCATCCCCCTTGCCTGCGTGAGGTTCGGATCCTGATGGCTCCCCGCAGCCAGCCAGGAGCAGCAGGACGAGTGCCCATGAATTCAGAGATCGGAGGCGGTGCATGCCTTCATTATACTCCGATCGGGGGAAAAGGGGGAGCCCGGAATGGTGCCTTCCGCGGCGTCCTGCTGCCATGGGGGCGGAGATCAGGCCTTGCGGGCCTTGAAGATGAAGTTGGAGGTGCTGTCAAAGCGCCCGGAGGCCGGCAGGAATTTCTCGATGACGAATCCCCTCTCTTCCAGGAATATCTGGATCTCCTCCGGCCGATAATAGTGCCGGATGGGGACGAAGTACCAATCCAGGATGAGCTCTTCCAGTTTTTCCCCTTTGCGGGATTTTTCCCGTTTTTTGAAGAAGAAGACCACCGGGGCCAGGAACAGCGCCATTACTTTGGAGAGGAAGGTCCAGGAGCGTCGCGGCGTTCGGACCAGGGTCTTGCGGATAATCTCGTGCAGGAAGGTCAGTCGGGTCCGAGTGTAGACGGCCAGCAGCAGTGTCCCGCCCGGTTTCAAGACCCGGATGAGCTGATCGATGGCCCTGAACGGGTCGGTAGTGTGATGGACCGTCCCCCAAGCCCAGACAATGTCGAAGCTCGCGTCCTCGAAAGGCAGCTCCAGCATGTCCTGCTGCAGGAACTCGGCAGTTTCCAATCCGAATTTTTCTTTGAGACTGCGGGCCGTGCCCAGGCTGCCTTCGCTGATGTCGATGCCCGTGACTCTGCCGGCACCCTGGTTGGCGAAGATCGCACTGAATATGCCGGTGCCGCAGCCCGCGTCGAGCACGGACCGGTCCTTGACTTCCTCCGGCGTGAAAAAGATCCGCCAGTGCTTTTCCGTCTCCTCGTATTCCGGTAGGTATTCCGTCCAGACGACGTCGTAGAATCGTCCGACTTTCTCTTTATCCATGCGCTTTCGAACCTGTCCTGTTTTGTGTCCCGCTTATCTTAGCGGCCCACCCCCCACAAGTCAACTTCAATGGGTGCAGGTTTTGCTCCCGTAGGCTCCTTTTCGCCTCTCTTCCCGGTCTATTCAGTCCGAGCGGAAGACCCACCCTCCTCACCATGCGCTCAGACTGAAAACGGCCGGCTTCCGAGATCTGACATAACGCAGTGCCGACCCAACCTACACCCGTGAGATCGACTCGCCCAAAGGGTAAAAAATACCAACCTACAGAATTTAGAGAGTATTAGTAATAAAGTATCGGTATCTTTTATGAATCATTCAGAAAGGCGGGAGCCCCAGATGTCACTTCACCCTGTCTGCCTAAAAACGTGCGGGAATTGGATCTTACAGCGCGGAGTCACAAATGATAAAACCGAATCCGGTTAGAGCCACCCGTTCTCACGATACCAGGCGATGGCGCGGGCTATGCCCATGCGGAAGTCGGTGGGAGGAGCATAGCCAAGCTCCTGCTGCGCCTTGAGACTGGAAAGGGGCTTGGGATGGATGAAAAACGCCAGCTTCCCCGGAGTCAGGGGCGCTTCCCGATGGAACAGCCGGAAGCTCTTGTCCAGCTTCCAAGCGGCCACCTTGACGGGGAACA
>JBGUED010000132.1:0-6514 GCA_041821525.1 Candidatus Aminicenantaceae bacterium
ATCGAGCTGCGTATCGGCCAGACCGGCATCGGCCACCTCTTCGACATGGTCATCGCCAGCGATGACACCCACGCCCTCAAGGGCGAAGGCAAACACTTCCTGAGGGGGCTCAAGGAGAGGGACGGGATCGCCTCGTCCTCCTTCTCCGTGGGCGACAACCCTGTCCAGGACATCCACCCGGCCCAACGGCTGGGGATGCGGACCGTCTTCTGCACCTTCGGCAGGAACCTGACCCACTACCACTCCTCCCATATCTCGAACAATCACACAGAGCCGGTCCTGGCTGGGTTCCGCATCCGGAAACTCACAGACATCAAGTACATCCTATAAGGCCGATGGAAATGACTGACAGGACCGATCCGCTCTGCCCCTATTTCGGCCGCTGCGGCGGCTGCTCCCATCAGGACCAGGCCTATAAGGATCAGCTGGAGTCCAAGACGACGATACTCAGCGAAGCCATTGGGACCGACGACATCCAGGTCTTTTCGGGCCAACCCTATCACTACCGCAACCGGATGGATTTTGCCTTCCATTCACAGGGATTGGGGCTGCGCGAAAAGGGCGCCTTCGACCGGTTCGTGGATATCGAGCAATGTGTCATCTCCAACTCGGAGCTCAACTCCCTGCTTATTGAAGTCAGGGAATTTTTCAAGGGTGTGTTCTATTTTGATGTGCGGCGGCGTTTTGGGGCGTTCTGCTACGCTGTCATCCGGACTCCGCCCGGGGATTCGTCCATCTCGATCGTCCTGAACCAGAAAGACAAGCGCCTCGACCGGGCGGTCGCACGCATCAGGGAGTATGGGGAGGTCACCACGGCTCAAAACCTGATCGTGACATACGTCCCTCATAACCGCAACGTCAGTATCTCTGATGAATATGAGGTGATCAAGGGCAGCGACATGCTGAGCGGTGAGTATCTGGGCCGTCGGTTGCTCTTCCCTGTGCAGGGATTTTTTCAGGTCAATCAAGCCATGGCTGCGCAGGTCCATACATACATCGCAGAAACAGTGCAAAAATACGAAACCAAAAAGGCCCACCTGCTCGACCTGTACGGAGGCGTGGGTGCTTTCGCCATCCTCAACGCGCCATCGTTCAAGGGAGTAACCATTCTGGAAAACTACGAACCGGCGATTCGAGCCGCAGAGCAGAACATCGCCAACAACGCGGTTTCCAATGTGGAGACGCTCTTCAGGGAGGCGCGTCATCTGGCCCAGGTGGAGCTCCCTCGGCCCCTGTTCATCGTCCTCGACCCTCCGCGCTCAGGGATCCATCCCAAGACGCTCAAACACTTGAGTCAACTGGACTGCGACGCTCTGCTCTATGTGTCCTGCAATCCCAAACACCTGAAAAACGACCTCTCAGAGCTCGACCGGTATCAAATCAAGAGTGCGGCCCTGTTCGATATGTTCCCCCAGACCCCCCATATGGAATCCGTGGTCGAACTCATCCCCCGCTGAGATAAAGCCGGTTCAGCCTCCCCTATTTCCGGTGCGCCTCTATGAGATCCAGGGCCTTGAGTTTTCCTTCACGATCCATGTCTCACCCCTTGTTTTGTTTTTTGAGCAGCCGCTCCTGAACCGCCTCGCTGCGCAGCTCCCTGAGGGCGTCGTTCGCCACCCAGCGAGCGCTGTGTGAATCCAACGCCTGGATGGTCTCAGCCTGTGCAATGGCCATCCGGTTCAAAGTCAGGTTTCGCTTTCCGATCTGTCTCAAGGCCCAATTCACGGCCTTTTTGACATAATTGCGCTCATCCGCAGCTCCTCTCTGGATATGAGGGAAAAAGACCCTGAAAAAATCATCTCCGGCTTGCTTATCGACCGTGGCCAGGCGGGCCATGAGTACGTACCCCGCCCGCTTGACAAATTCCTCCTCCCGAAAGGACCATTCCTCGGCTTTTTCTGCTGCCAACGGAGTCCTGTCGAACAGGTTCAGCAGGGTCTGATCGCAGATCTCCCAGGAATCGAAATCCCGGACCCAGCTCTCCATCAGAGGCTCGTCCACACGCCCGCGGTCCGCTGTTATGCCGGCCAGTATCCTCGTCTCTCGGTTGGGGATGCGCCACAGATCCAGAGCCCGGTCATGATCTTTCCCGATTTCCTTGGCCAGCGCCCTGAGCTTCGGCATGCTCACTCCATAGACGGTCTGGGCCGTTATGCCAAACCGGGCCATCCCTGCCACGGCCTTCTCGTTCCCCAGCGTCTCCAACTTTTTTTGGATCTCGTCCACCCGCATGTGCTCACTCCTCTACAGATCCCCCACTCTAATCAATACATTCCAATAAATCAATTTTTGTAGATCCTCAGGCCCCACAATCCTACCACTCGACCCAGGTTACCCAGTGCCTCAGTCGCTGAACGATGCCGGGCAAGGGATACGGAGTGGGCCAATCCCTTACGCGACATCTGTCCGCGATTGCTTTTTCCCCTGATTTCTGATAGAAACTGGGTCATAGTTCCGTGCATAATAAACAAGAACGCTATCTCGAGCTGATCGACCGCTTCGCCGGCCAAAGGATCGCCGTCTGGGGTGATTTTATCCTGGACGAATACCTCTATGGGCACACGCGGCGCATATCCCGCGAAGCTCCGGTCCTCATCCTGTCCCATCAGGCCAACTCCTATGCACTGGGAGGCGCGGGCAATTCCCTCCTCAACCTGAAAAGCCTGGGGGCTTCCCCATTCCCCGTCGGCGTGGTCGGATCGGATGCGGCCGGGCGCAAGATCCGGTCGATGATCAAAAAACACCGCATCGCCGCAGACCATCTCATCGCGGCCAGGGATTATTCGACCCCAATGAAGACCCGCGTGCTGGCAGGTGAAGAGAATACACGCAAACAGCAGATCCTGCGCATCGACCGTGAAGGCCGCGTCCCAGACACGGCCGAGATCAAGAAGGGCCTGCTCTCGGCCCTCAAGTCCGTCCGAAAACAGGTCGCCGCCCTTCTGATCTCGGATTATCACTATTTCACCGTCCGAGAGGACGTATACCAGAAAATTCACCCACTCTACAGAAAATCCGAAACCCACCTCACCCTGGATTCACGATTCCGTCTCCTCGATTTTCCAGGTACCACTGTTTCTACTCCCAATGAACCGGAGATGGAGCAGGCCCTGCAGAGAGGATTGCGAGATGACCGGGATGGGCTGAGGGAAACCGGGCGCAGGCTCCTGAAACAGACCGCCGCACAGGCCGTGCTCCTGACACGCGGATCCAAGGGCATGGTCCTCTTCGAGCGCGGCCGCCCCCTGTTTTCGATCCCCATCCACGGCCCCACGGACATCGTAGATGTAACGGGAGCAGGCGATACCGTGATCAGCGTTCTAACCCTGGCATTGGCCTCGGGAGCCACGTTCAGAGAAGCGGCCGTCCTGGCCAACGCCGCCGGAGGGATCGTGGTCATGAAGAAAGGCACCGCCACCCTGACCTCTGATGAACTCCGAAATGCTGTGACCTCAATATAAAATTGGATACACACTATCCCCTCGACAAACTGGCGGACATCGTCCGAAAGGAACGCTCCCGCGGCAGGTCCATCGTTCTGGCCAACGGCTGTTTCGACCTGATCCATGTGGGCCACATCCGCTATCTCGAAGAAGCGAGATCTCAGGGCGACCTCCTGGTGGTGGCCTTGAACAGCGATGCCTCTGTACGGCGCCTCAAGGGCGAGGGGCGCCCCATCCTGCAGGAAGAGGAGAGAGCCGAGATCCTGGCCGCGTTTTCTTGTGTGGATTTTGTCACAATCTTTCCCGAAGACACCGCAGATCAGGTAATCCTGACCCTTAAACCCGACGTTCACGCCAAGGGCTCGGACTACACCATCGACAACGTGCCGGAAAAAGACACCGTGCTGGGGTACGGTGGGAGGATCGCCATCACCGGAGGCCCCAAGGTCAAAAATACTTCGGAGCTCATCCAGAAGATCGGAGCCACGCTCGAGCATGAATAGGTTCCTCATTTTCCGGCTCAGCTCCCTCGGGGACATCATCCACACTCTGCCCGCCTTTGCCGCCCTGCGGTCCGCTCACCTGGATTCCCACATTACATGGGTGGTCGAGGAAAACGGCAAGGAGATCCTGGACCTGGTGCCGGGCCTGGATCGCATCGTGGTCGTGCAGGCCAAACAATGGAAATGGCATACCCACGGCTTCCGTCGGGAAGTATCTCGCCTCCTGAATGAGATCAGGGACAGAGAACAAGTAGCTATCGATTTCCAGGGCCTGCTCAAGTCCGGGCTGCTCGCCGGACTGTCCAGGGCTCGACAGAGGATAGGATTCCACAAGGCCGATCTCAGGGAACCGCTGGCTTCGATCTTCTACACGCAACGTGCGGACCGCTTTCCTGAGAATCAGCATGTGATTTTCAAGAATCTCAACCTCCTCAATTGCCTGGGGATCCGGGAAGACAGGCTCGCGTTTCCCCTGGAACTGCCGAATGCACTGCAGGCCTATGTGCTCGAAAAACTGCAATCCCTGGGATTCAACGGCCGGGCCAAGCTCGTGGTCGTGAACGTCGGGGCAGCCTGGGACACGAAGCGATGGACCAGTGACAAATGGACGGCCTTAATTCAGAAACTGAAATCCTTGGATATATTCCCGGTCCTGCTCTGGGGGACAGAGATCGAAAAGGAACTGGCGGAGGAGATCTCTGCGGACAGCGGTATCTCCATGATGCCGTTCCTTCCCATCAAGGAAGTCATGGCTCTGCTCAAGAGCGCGGATCTGCTCGTAAGCGGCGACACTTTCGCGTTGCAGGCTGCCTGCGCCCTCTCGAGGCCGGTGGTGGCGCTGTTCGGCCCAACCAATCCCAAGCGCAACGGACCGTTCCTGGAAGTGGACAAGACCGCATTCCATCCTCTGGACTGCAGCTACTGCTATCAGCGGGCCTGCCCGGATCTGAAATGCATGGCCGCCCTCCAACCGGAAGAGGTGGCCCACCTCTGCCGGGAACGACTGGAAGAACATGCTTAATAAAACTGAACTTACACAGTTCCTCTACCGCGGGCGCGTACGGGCCAGTCTGATCGGCGTCATCGCCGCCTATTTCCTGGCCAGGCCCAATCGACTATCGCTCTTCGCCGGTGCAGGATTTATAATCCTGGGCCTGCTTCTTCGGGGGTGGGCCTGCGGCCACCTGACCAAAAACCGGGAGCTCACCATTTCCGGACCCTACCGATACACTCGGAATCCCCTGTACCTGGGCAGCCTGGCGATCGCTCTGGGAGTTACGGCGGCGTCCCGCTCCTGGTGGGTAGCAGGGCTGTTCGCCCTGAACTTCCTCATCTTCTATGCTGTAACCATCTCCCAAGAGAGGAGAGCCATGCAGGAATTGTTCCCGGAAGCCTACGCAGACTACAGTCGGCATGTCCCTCTGTTTTTTCCGGGGTGGCACCCGTACCCGAACGCCCAGGTCAAGTCCTTTTCCTGGAACCGGTATAGATCCAACAAGGAGTACCGGGCCCTGATGGCGGCCTTGATCTTCCTGGTGCTGATGGGGCTCAAGATGTTCATATAGGATCACCTCCATGCCAACAAAAGAACGTATCGCAAAGGTCGAGCGTGTCTTGTCCAACCGCCAGCCGGATCTGCATATCGTGCTGGAGCAAGTGACTAACACCCACAACGCCAGTGCAGTGGTCCGCACTTGCGACGCGGCCGGCGTACTCAATGTGGATCTCATCTATACCGCGGCCGAAGCATTCCCAGTGAACGAGGCCATCTCCACACGGGCTGAAAAATGGCTCAACCTGACACACCACCTGTCGACCGAAGAATGCCTCCTTCACCTGAAACAGGCGGGATATACAATCGCCTCCACCCACTTGGGGCCTGAATCCATTCCCTACACAGAAGTGGATTACAGCCGGCCCATGGCCATCGTCTTCGGCAATGAATCCGCCGGCATCTCCAGAGCAGCGATCGCTGCGGCTGACCACATCATCCGAATCCCCATGTCCGGCATGGCCCAAAGCCTCAATCTTTCGGTATCTGTGGGGATCATCCTGTATGAGGTCCTCAGGCAGCGCCGGCAAACCGGCTTTTTTTCGAGCCTCTCGCCGGAAGAGTTCGAGTCGTATAAGAAAAAATGGCTCGAACACAACCATGAATAAATAAAAAGGGAGGCAGGACAGAGCCCTACCTCCCAATGTGAAAAAGGGCACAAAAGCAAGTTAAACTTTTATGCACCGATACCGCTCTAGTGCGATCTTGAGTCTCTTCGTGGCCTCTTTTTGCTTCTCAAAGTTCTGCTTCCGGTACTCTTCGAACTTGCGGATTTCCGAGGCCCTCTGCAGCGATCTCTGCGTCCGTTCCTGCTCCAGCCATTCGCGGTTGACGTTCAAGCCTTCCTGATACAATCTGTACGTCTCCGCCTGTTTTTTCAGTGCTTCTTCGGCGAATCTCTGCCGGGCATTTGCCCTGTTTTCGTATTCCTGTAACCAGCGAGCCGAGGTGTTGGAATAGGCCTCGGGCAGGAACCACCGCCTTCGTCCTTCTTCCACAGCTACTTCCACTTCGAT
>JBGUED010000133.1:0-6481 GCA_041821525.1 Candidatus Aminicenantaceae bacterium
GCGCTCCTATCCCTTCGAAGTGGAGTTTGCGCTGCTGAAGACCAAATATCCCCAGGGGGCCGAGAAGAACCTGATCTCTGCCCTGCTCAAGCGGGAGGTCCCGCGCGGGGGGCTGCCCTTTGACGTGGGTGTCGTGGTGCAGAACGTGGGCACTGCCATGGCCGTGTGGAAGGCCGTGTCCATGGGCAAGCCCCTGTATGAGCGGGCCCTGACCGTCTCCGGGACAGGGATCTCAGAGCCCAAGAACCTGATGGTCCGCATCGGAACCCCGTTTCAGCACATCATCGATCACTGCGGTGGGACCAGAGAGGGAAGCAACCTGGTTGTGATGGGCGGGCCCATGATGGGGCTGGCCCAGTGGACAACAGAGGTTCCGGTCATCAAGGGGACCTCCGGCATCCTGGTCTGGGCCGAGGCCGGGCCTGCTCGTGAGTACAGCTGCATCGGCTGCGCACGCTGTGTGAGCCACTGTCCCATGGGCCTGGTGCCTACCCGACTTATGAAATATGTTAAGCACGATACCCTGGCGGAGGCCGAGTCGATCGGGATCCTGGATTGTGTGGAGTGTGGGAGCTGCCAGTATTCCTGCCCCGCCCGCATCCCCCTGGTCCACTGGATCCGCCTGGGCAAGAATAAAATCATCAGTGAAAAACGGAAAAAGAGCGCATAGTCATGACAGACTCAGGATTTTTGCTGCGATCTTCGCCCCACCTCCAGGGCAGGGATTCGGTTCCCAAGATCATGTATGCCGTTGTGATAAGTTTGCTCCCGGCGGTGGCGGCCTCGTTCTACTTCTTCCGGTTCCGCGCCATGGCCGTCTATCTGGCCTGCCTTGTCGGCTGCATGGCCACCGAGGCTGTGTTCCTTCGGGTCCGGAAAAAACCCCTCCACTCCCTCTGGGACGGGTCGGCTGTGATCACAGCCCTGCTCCTGGCCATGACACTGCCCCCCGACCTCTCGCTCGAGCTGGTCGTGATCGGTGCGGTGATGGCCATCTCCCTGGGGAAACAGGTGTTCGGCGGGCTGGGCCACAACATTTTCAACCCGGCGCTGGTGGGGCGGGCCTTCCTGCAGGTCGCCTTTCCCGTGGCCATGACCACCTGGTCCCCCCCGGCAACCCTCCTGGTGGATTCCACTACCTTTGCCACGCCTCTGGGCAACCTCAAGTTCCAGAACGCCCTGGCACAGGGAACCCTGACCCCGATCCAGGACCTCTTCTGGGGTAATACCGGCGGCTGCCTGGGAGAGACCTCGGCACTGGCGCTGCTTCTTGGCGCTGCTTTCCTGCTCTCCCGTAGGGCCATGGACTGGCGGATCCCAGCGGGGATCATCCTGGCACTGGGGGCCTTTACCGGCGTCTTCTGGCTGATAGCGCCTGAAAAATACGCCTCCCCCTTGTTCCATTTCCTGGCAGGAGGCTTCATCCTGGGCGCGTTCTTCATGGCCACGGACATGGTGACCTCGCCCATCACGCCCCTCGGGGCCTGGGCCTATGCACTCGGCATCGGCATCATGATCGGGATCATCCGCCTATTCGGCGGGTTCCCCGAAGGCGTTATGTTCTCCATCCTGTTCATGAACACCTTCGTCCCCCTGATCAACCGCTACACCCGGCCCCGCATCCTGGGGGAGAGGAGCGCGCCATGAGCCTCTCTGTCCGCATGGTCGTGGTCCTCACCGCCGTAGGCCTGATCTCCGGAGGCCTCCTGTCCGTTGTCAACCTGCTGACCGCCGAACGGATCGAGCTAAACCGGCAGAGGGAAATCGAGGAGGCCATCACGCGGGTCGTGCCGGGGACTGTGTCCAGCGCAACTCTCTATGAAGAGGACAAGTTCACGGTCTATGTCGGCAGAGACGCTGCCGACCAGGAGTTGGGATATGCAATCTATGCCTCCGGCACGGGATTCCAGGATGTCATCGTCCTGATGTTCGGGACCGATCCCGCCATCGAGAAGATATTCTTCATGACCATCCTCGAGCAGAAGGAGACACCCGGGCTGGGCGCCAAGATCACAGACCAGGAGGGCTACCTCCGCTTCTGGCAGGACAAGGATATCCAACAGCCCCTGACGCTGCGCAAGCCGGCAGTGGGTTCACCCGAGGAGCTGGGGTCCTCGGAGGTCAATGCTATCACCGGAGCCACCATTTCGTCTGACAAGGTGCTGGGGATCGTGAATCTATCGCTTGAACGACTGCGGCAGATCAAACAGGAAGGCAAGCTCGGAAGCGGAGACGGCAATGGCAACTAAAAGTTTGCGAGCTGAATACCTCAAAGGTCTCTGGGACGAGAACCCGGTCTTCCGCCAGCTCCTGGGCATGTGCCCGACCCTGGCTGTGACCAATGCCGTCATCAACGGCATCGCCATGGGACTGGCTACCAGCTTCGTACTGATCCTAAGCTCAGTGGTGGTGGCCTCCATCAAAAAGCTCATCCCCAGTCAGGTCCGGATCGCCAGTTACATCGTCGTGATCGCCACCTTCGTGACCGTGGCCGACCGGGTCATGGCCGCGTTTTTCCCCCCGATTTCCAAGGCCCTGGGGCCTTATATCCCGCTCATCGTAGTCAACTGCATCATCCTGGGCCGTCAGGAGGCCTTTTCCTCCCGCAATTCGGTAGGCCGCTCGCTCATCGACGCCCTGGGGATGAGCACGGGTTTTGTGCTGGCCCTCTTGGCCCTGAGCAGCATCCGTGAGGTCCTGGGAGCAGGCACCTTCCTGGGCTACCAGGTGATGGGATCCTGGTTCAAGCCCTGGATCATCATGATCCTGCCCGCCGGCGCGTTTATCACCCTGGGCGTTCTGTTGGGGGTCGCGCTGTGGATCGAGCAGAAAACCCGGGAGAGGAGGGCGTGATGAACCTGCTCATGATGTTTTTCGCCGCCATTTTCGTCCAGAACTATGTGCTCTATTATTTCCTGGGCATCTGCCCTTTCCTGGGCGTCAGCAAGAAGATCGGCTCCGCGGTGTCCATGGGCATGGCCGTGACCTTTGTCATGGTCATAACGGCTGTGGTCTCCTGGATGATCAACCACTGGATCCTCATCCCCTACAAGCTCAACTTTCTCCAAATCGTGTCCTTTATCCTCGTCATCGCCGCCCTGGTCCAGCTCGTGGAGATGTTCATCCGCAAGATCAGCCCGCCGCTCTACCAGGCGCTGGGCATCTACCTACCCCTCATCACCACGAACTGTGCCATCATGGGGCTGGCCCTGCTGGCCGCGCTCAAGAATTTCTCCTTCCTGGAGACCGTGATCTACGGCATCGGATCAGGGCTGGGTTTCACGCTCGCTATCGTCCTGATGGCCGGCATCCGCGAGCAGCTGGACCTGGCGGACGTCCCGGAACCCCTCAAGGGTGCGGGGATTGCATTGATCGTGGCCGGGATCATGGCCCTGGCCTTTACCGGATTCTCAGGGATGATAAGCTGATGGACATCCTGCTGCCGATCATTATCATGGCCGCCCTCGGGTTCCTGTTTTCCCTGGGCCTGGCATTCGCCTACCAGAAGCTCAAGGTCGAAGAAAATCCCAAGGTCGTGGAGGTGTCGGAGAACCTGCCTCAGGCCAACTGCGGAGCCTGCGGTTACTCGGGATGCCGGGCCTTTGCCGAGGTGGTAGTCGAGGGGGAAGCCTCCGCCAACGGCTGCCCCGTGGGAGGTAGCGAGACCGCCCAGCGGATCGCTGAGATCTTGGGCGTGGAGGCTGGCGAGATGATCAAAAAAGTCGCACGGCTGCACTGCCGCGGCGACCACACGGCCGCCAAGGCCCGAGGGGACTACCTCGGGCTGACGACCTGCTACGCCGCGAACCTGGTGGGCGGCAACAAGCAGTGCAGCTATGGATGTATGGGCTATGGCGACTGTGTCCGTGCTTGTCAGTTCGATGCCCTGTACATGGGAGACGACGGGCTTCCCTATGTCGTCGAGGAAAACTGCACCGCCTGTGGAAAATGCGTAGACGCCTGCCCCCGCAACCTGTTCGAGCTGCATGCCCTCGACCAGAACATTCTGGTGTTCTGCAGGTCCCTGGACCGCGGCCCGGCATCCAAAAAAGCCTGCAAGAACGCCTGCATCGGCTGCGGGATCTGTGCCCGGGCCTGCCCGGACGCGATCGAGATCAAGGAAAATCTGGCAGTGATCCTGGACTACAAAAAGATCGACTCCGACCAGATCCCGGCTATGGAAAAATGCCCGACCGACGCCATCGGCCGACTGCACCGCGAGGAAGTCGGCGCTCCAGAGGGCGCCCCGCTTGAGGCCGCGCATGAGGGATAACGGGACCGTGGTCCTGGTCCAGGGACCGCTGGCCCAGGTCAGAGTGGACTGCGCCCAGGCCTGCCAGGAGTGCAGCGCCTCCAGCCTCTGCAAGGGCACGACCCGGGAAGAGGGGATCCTCTCGGTCAGAAATCCGCTCAACGCCCATCCCGGCGACGAGGTCATGATCGACGTCCCGGAAAGCCGCTACAACCGGGTTCTGATCGGCATGTTCGCAGGCCTTCTGACCGCGTCTCTGCTCGGCTCCCTGGGCGGCTATGGCCTCTCCGGGCCCCTGAACCTGGATGCCGCGCTTTCCGCCCCGATCGGCTTTTTCGTAGGGCTGGCGCTGGCCGTTCCCGGATTGATCCTGTATTTCCGGAAAAACAACGACCTCCATCTCTACCCCGCCATCATAGAGATCACCCAAAAAGGAGAACGCCATGGATAGACGTCATTTCCTGCATATGTTCTTGACCGCACCGGCCCTGGCGCCGCTGTGGCTGGCCGCCAAACAGACTCGTCACAGCGGAGAGCTCTATTTGATCTCCGACGAGGCCGCGTACTATCTGCCAGTGCTCCTGGCCGAGTCAGGGGATTTCCAGGCCATCGATGGAACAACCTTCGCCTTCCTCTCGCCCCATCCCCACAGGCAGCAGCTGCAGACACAGCTGGAGAGGCGGGGGTGGTCACCGGCGGCCGACCCAACCCACGCTCACCTGACGCTCTCCTTCAGCCCCCTCAGCAACCCGGCCCGGCCCTCCTTCACCTTCGTCCGGGACGGCCGTATCTGGGATGTCCGCTCGCGCAGGCTCCGTGCCTTGTGGGATGTAATGGGCCAGCGCTCCGGACGGTCGACCGGGCTGACCATCGCGGGATTCCTGCCGGAGCCCCCCAGGGCGGTCCCCGGCAGGCTCGCTGCCGTATATCACCAAGGGCGGCTCAGGGAGCGGATCCCGCTCGACCGGGCGAGGCGCGTGCGAGTCCCGGCCAGCGGCGGACACCTGGCTGTCCAGGTGGAGGATGGGAGCGCCAGGGTCGTGGAATCCCCCTGCCGGCATCAGATCTGCCGCTGCACGCCGCCCATCACCGCGGCCGGTGAACGGATCATATGCGCTCCTAATCACCTTCTCTTAGAGATCCAGGGGCCATCGGGCCTCGATACCGTGATCGGTTGAACAGGCTGGCCTCGAAATCCTGCCCCGTGAATTCGGCACTCGGTCTACGACCCGGTCCAAGAGAGACGCGTGCACCTGTTTCTCAAGTGCTCAAACATCTCGACCATCCCTTCGGGAACCCTCAGTGGCAGCTTGCTTAGGAGAGAGCCAACGATGTCGCAACGGCCTGCTTCCCCAAAAATGCTCATTTGGAATATCACATCAAGTAAACAAAGGTCCTCTCTTGATTTGCGAACCCAGGACCCTTAGAATGAACCTCTGGTAGGGAGGAGGTGGACTTCATGGAGCCCCAATTATTTGCCGGACTGGATGTTTCCACTCAGAGCTGTAAACTGGTGGTCCTGGACTGGAGAGGGCGTACCCTGGTCTATGCCGATGCCGTCCATTACGACCGGGATCTTCCGCAGTATGAGACCCGCAACGGGGTTGTCTCGGGGCTGGCCGAAGGGGCCTCCGAATCCGATCCCCTCATGTGGCTGGAGGCTGTAGACCTGGCATTCGAACGCTTGCGCTCCTCATCAGTACACCAGGAGCACATCCTAAGCCTCTCCGTGTCCGGACAGCAGCACGGCCTGGTGGCCCTGGATAAAACGGGCCGGCCTGCCAGGCCTCGCTCCAAGTTGTGGAACGATTTCTCGACCGGAGAAGAATGCCGCCTCCTCACAGAGGCCGTGGGCAGCCCCGAGGCCATGATCCGGGAGGTAGGAAACACGCAGCGCACCGGGTACACCGCCCCCAAGATCTTCCACATGGTGCGGCATGAGCCTGAGGCCTACGGCGCCGCCGGCACGCTGTTCCTGGTCCACAACTACATCAACTGGTATCTGACGGGCGGGATCGCGGTCATGGAGCCGGGAGACACCTCGGGCACCGCTCTCTGGAATCCTGCCACCGGACACTGGTCCTCGAAGGTCATCCGTGCCATCGATCCGCAGCTGCCGGAAAAGCTGCCTCCGGTCCGGCCCTCCGACCGAAGCATTGGCACCGTGGTCCGGGACATTGCCGAGCGGTTCGGCCTGGACCCTCGATGCACGGTCGATGCCGGGAGCGG